>JAGWJK010001014.1 GCA_028865845.1 Rhizobiaceae bacterium | reverse complement strand
TCGACCAGGATGTAGCGGAAGCGTTGGTGATATTCTTTCAATATATCCGGATTCTGGCGGAACATATTGATAGGATGCAGCAAAAGATCACCGAAGTCGCAAGCATTCAGCGTCTTCAATCGCGCCTGATAGGCGGTGTAGAGTTCGCGACCCTTGCCGTTGGCAAAGGCACGGGCGTCGCCTTCCGGAATATCGGCGGGACCGAGGCCCTTGTTTTTCCAGGTATCGATCATGCCGGCAAACTGCTTGGCCGGCCAACGCTTGTCGTCGAGCCCCTCCGCCTGGATCAACTGCTTGATCAGCCGTACGACATCGTCGGTGTCGAGGATGGTGAAGCTTGAGGACAGGCCGACCAGTTCGGAATGGCGACGCAGAAGCTTGACGCCGATCGAGTGGAAGGTGCCGAGCCAAGGCATGCCCTCGACGGCACCGCCGACGAGCAACGCGACGCGCTCCTTCATCTCGCGGGCGGCCTTATTGGTGAAGGTCACGGCGAGGATCTGCGAGGGAAAGGCACGGCCGGTCGACAGGATGTGGGCGATGCGGGTGGTGAGCACGCGGGTCTTGCCGGTTCCCGCACCCGCGAGCACGAGGACGGGGCCTTCCAGCGTCTCCACGGCTTCCGTCTGCTCGGGGTTAAGGCCGGTCAGGTAATCGGGGCGTCGACCGCTGTCGCGCGCAGCCATGGCGCGGGCGGCAATGCCGCCGCCGGCAGCCGGGTTCGGCGCACTTGCGGCAGGTGCTGCCCGGCGCGGCGCCAGGTGTTCCGGCTCCTCGTCGAAGAAGGGAATATCGTCATGTCCGATCGTCATGCGGCTCAATGTAGTGATTCGGCTCCGAAAGGCAAAAGAAACGGGCCGAAAATAGAACAAAAAGCGCACATTTCGATTGCTGTCCAAACGTAACGTTGTCGTTTGCGCCGTTGCAACCATCTGCGGATGGCTCAGAAACGAATCGGGCCTAGCTCGCCTGGTCGCGGTCCAATTCTGGGTTGTTGGCGAATTATGGTAAATTGCTGGTTTCGTTTATCGCTTTATTAAGCATGTTTGCTAATGATGATGTCCGTGACCGATCGAGTTCAGGCGTTGTTTTTGCCGAGCTCACTGTTTGCCGACGTTGTCGGCCCGCGCGCATGAGCGCCCGCGGCATGGTTCCGATGTCCTCTGTATTTGTTGTGTATTTGTTGTATCCGGAGTCTATGTGCCGTGAGTATTTATTCGAACTTCGTCAATGTCTCTCCGTCTGTGAACACCGCCCTCGAGGTTCTGCGGAATACTCAGCTGAAGCTCGGTGTCACGCAAAGACAGATGTCCTCCGGGTTGCGGGTGCAGAACGCGCAGGACAATGCCACCTACTGGACGATTGCGACGACGACCCGCTCCGACATCGGCGCGGTTTCCGCCGTCCAGGATTCGCTGGGACTGGCTGCCGCGACAGTCAACGTCGCATCGACGGGCATGAACAGCGCCATCGATATCGTCAGCGAGATCAAATCGAAGCTGGTATCCGCTTCCGAAGCCAGCGTCGACAAGTCCAAGGTCAATGACGAGCTGACTGCGCTGAAGGCGCAGCTGCGCAGTACCGCCGATTCCGCAAGCTTCAATGGCGTCAACTGGATCGTCCTCGATGGCGACGAAGATCCGACAATGCCCCATCAAATTCCGGGTTCCTTTATTCGCGGTCCCGACGGCTCGGTTTCGGTCGGCATGCTGAACTACGAGGGTGTCAGCTCCACCAGCGGTCCGATCACGACGGATGACGCACGCTATCTGGTCGACGATCAGGCCAGCAATGGTGGCGGCTATGGCGTTCTTACCTCGACGGCCTTCGCAACCGCTGCCGGCGCTTCCCAGAATTACGTGCTGTTGTCCAGCGAAAACGGCGACACCAGCGGCCAGGTCGAAATCTCGCTGGATGCGAATACGACATCGGGCCAACTGGACGATATGGTAAGTACGGTCGATGCCATGCTCAAGCAGATGATCAAGGTCGGCTCCGCCTTCGGGTCGCTGGAGAGCCGCGTTCAGCTGCAGACCGATTTCGCCAGCAGCTTCAGCGATTCCCTGACCAGCGGCGTCGGCAAGCTGGTGGACGCCAATATGGAGCAGCAGTCGAGCAAACTTCTGGCGCTGCAGACGCAACAGCAGCTCGGCACGCAATCGCTCTCGATCGCCAACGCCAGCATGCAGGTGGTGCAGCAGCTCTTCCAGAATCTCTGATCGGGTAGGGCGAAACCGACTGCTCGTTAAAGCAGGCCCAAGGTTCCGGCCTCGTAGAGAATGAAGAGCCCAAGGCCGACAAGGACAAAGGGTGCGGCGGCATTGCCATAGCGCTTGATCGACGCGCCGATGCTGCGATGGTTGGTCAGATAATGCGCCGCGCCGAGCCACAGGGCGGTCATCAGCGCGAAGACGAGGCCGATGATGGTGATCGCGTCGGCCGTGCGCGTTG
>JAGWJK010001013.1 GCA_028865845.1 Rhizobiaceae bacterium | reverse complement strand
CCATGCGGTGGCGGCATAACCGTTGCGATCCATGTTCTTGGCGAGAGCGCAGCATTGCGTACGGTTCTTGCCGATATCGCAAGGCGGCGCTCGGCAAGCCTCTGTTATGATCCGGGTGCCCGGCTGCTGACCGCCATGGGAGGCATGACGCAAACCGGCTGGAGCCGGGATGGGTTCGTGACGCGTTACCGACCTCACGGGCGCATCTTTCTCGCCGGACGGTCGATTGAAATCGAGGTTGCCGCCAAGGTCGCGGCAGCGGCAGGTTATGATGTTCTGTTATATGGTGGCAGCAGTTCTCTGCCGGCGGCGGAGACCATCGACGAGGATACGGCTGTAGCGCTGCTCTATCACGACATCGATCTGGAGGTCCCCGTGCTGGAGGCGGCGCTTCATTCGAACCCATTCTATATCGGTGCGCTCGGAAGCTCGCGCACACACGGCAGACGTGTTCAAAGACTGAGAGAGCTGGGTTACAGCGAAGCCGAAATTGCGCGGATCAAATCTCCGATCGGCATCTTCAACCGGGCCAGGGATTCGCAGTCTCTGGCGCTTTCAATTCTCGCCGACATCGCGGAGCGCCGGCTTTCCGCTGTTGGCTAGGGCTACTGGATTACGAGTCATCGATCCGGTAACGGTACAAGACGGGAAAGCGGCCAAGATACTGGTCGCCTCGGATGCCGTTTTATGCGGGTTCCGGTCCGCTGCGAGATCTAAATGTCGTGCGCGATTGCCCGCAAATTCTCTGCGGTCGTCGTCGGAAGCCCGAAGAACTGCAGATAGGCAGGGATTTGCTCGAACAGCATGTCCTTACCGACTTGGTATTCGCAGCCGCGGGAGCGGGCGGCGGCTAGAAATGGCGTGATCTCTTCGCTCATCACCACTTCCCCGACGAAAGTCGAGGGCGAAAGCCGCGAAACGTCGAGCGGCAAGGGATCGTTCCGCTTCATGCCGAGCGGCGTCGCATTAACGACGATGTCGAAATTGCTGGGATCGGTCGAGCCTTGCAGCACGTCGATATCGGGATAATAGATGTTGAGACGGGCGCGAAGGCCCTCCAGCGTTTCCGCGTTCTCGTCGTGGAGCGCAATCACGCCGGCCCCGGCCGCTGCGAACGAGGCGGCGATCGCCGACCCTACCCCTCCCGCGCCGACCATCAGCACCCGCGCTCCCGATATCTCCTTGCCTTTGCGTTTCAATCCGCGCATGAAACCCTCGCCGTCGAACATGTCGCCGACAAGCTTTCCGTCCGGCCCAAGCCTGACGGCATTGCACGAGCCCGCGACCTTCGCATTGACGGAGGCTTCGTCCAGCAGGTGCAGCGTGGTGATCTTATGTGGCATAGTGATCAGCGCTCCGCGGATGTTGGAGAGACGAAAGACCAGCTTGAGGAAAGCGGGATAATCCGCGGCCTTGCAGCCCATCGGGATGACGACGGCGTCGACGCCGATCTGCTCGAAATAGGGATTGTAGATCAGCGGTGCCTTGAACGAGGTCGTCGGATATCCGAGATGGGCGATGATCTCTGTCGTTCCGGAAATCACGTTAAAAACCCCGCTGCTCGTTGGGCGGCAAGTGGACGGTCTTTCCCGTTGCTGCCGAAGTCTTGATCGCCTCGGTGATACGAAGGGATGCAAGCCCTTCCTCGGCCGAGACCAGAGGCGGTGCCTTGCGCGCAATGACGTCGCAGAAGTGCCGGAGCTGAAGTTCCAACGGATCGCCGGACGCATATTGCAACCTGGTCTCGGCAAGCGGCTCCAGCCACGTGGGCGCCGGGCCGTTCGTCCAGGCGGAAAGCTGGGGAATGCTGAGCGAACCCTTGGTGCCACCAATCAGATAGCAAGGCTGGTCATGACGTGGAAACGCCGGATTTTCCGCCGATGTCGTCTCCCAGCTCCAGGGCGAGGCAACGGCGTCGGAGGCGTTCAATGTTCCGAGCGCGCCGGATGCAAAACGCAGCAGGACGACTGCCGTGTCCTCGACCGCATATCTCCTGGCGGCGTTCGATTCCATCGCATGGACACCTTCGATCTCGCCGATCAGGTGGCGAAACAGATCGATATCGTGGATCAGATTGATGAAGATCGGGCCGGCGCCCGGCCGGCGGCGCCATTCCATCGCGAAATAGTCCTCGGGCTTGGCAACCCAGAAAGTCCCCTGAAGGGTTCGGATAGTGCCTATACGGTCGTCGTCGAGAAAGCGTTTTGCCGCTTGAACAAGCGGATTGTGGCGCCGGTGATGTCCGACCAGGATTGGAACGTCCTTCTCCAATCCGGCGCTGACTAGAGCAACGGCGGCTTGCGATGAGTGAGCGATCGGTTTTTCGACAAGAACAGGTATTCCGGCCGCGACCGCTTCCAAAGCGTTCTCGACATGGAGCTGGTTCGGCGTTGCGATAATCACTCCATCGGGCCGACAAGCCGCCAGGGCGTCGGAAAGGTTCGCATACCATTC
>JAGWJK010001012.1 GCA_028865845.1 Rhizobiaceae bacterium | reverse complement strand
ATTGCCATTACACGCCGCCGGGATAAACATTCCCGGCGGCGTTTGGTTTTTCACGGCGATGTGTATGATGGTGGCCGGCTTGGATCACTCTCTCACCCCTTCGTGACTTTGCGTCATCGGGCTTAGCTATTATCTCTTGTTTCAGATTTATCAGGCTTGATACAGGCCACGGATGGTGGCTTTCAGGGTCTGAGAAAGAGGTATAACGGCATGCGCCTTCGGTTTTTGGTTTCACTTCTGGCAGGCATCGCGCTGGCGAGTTCGCTGCATGCGCAGGAACTTGCCAAGATCAAGGGCGTGGTCGAGCTCTTTACCTCGCAGGGCTGCGCCTCCTGCCCACCGGCCGATGAGGCCTTGCAGAAGCTGATCAACCAGGGCGATGTCGTAGCCCTCGCCTACCATGTCGATTATTGGAACTATCTCGGCTGGAACGACACGCTGGCCTCCAAGGACAATACCGCGCGGCAATATGCCTATGCGCGGATGCTTGGTCGTAGCGGAGTCTACACGCCACAGGCGATCATCAATGGCCGTGATCACATGAACGGTGCGGATCTCAGCGCCATCAATGTCAAGCTCGATGACTTCCAGCGCAGCGGCAAGGGCCTGTCGGTGCCGGTCGATGCCGCCATGAAGGGCGACGAGCTGGAGATCAAGATCGGCGCTGGGCAAGGCAAAGCCAATGTCGTCGTCGTCTATTTCGACCGGGAGCAGGTCGTCTCTCCGAAGGCTGGCGAGAATAACGGCCAGCAGATCGCTTATGTGCACGCCGTCTCCGATGTCGAGACGGTCGGCATGTGGGACGGCAAGGCGATGAATGTCGTGCTACCGGCCAATGTCATGGATCAGGCCGGCCGCAAGGGTCTGGCGGTTCTGCTGCAGTCGTCGACGCCCTCGGGCGACCCGGCGGCAATTATCGGCGCGACCGTCCTGACGATGGGTTCCGACGGCTGAGCGGGACGATCCGGCTTGGCTTGATGAAGAGGTGCCCGGCTAAAGCACATTCGGGGCTGGGGTTTGGTCGATGTGCTCCGGCCGGGCCGTTTGACGCGGCGGCGTCAAACCGGCGCTATCAAGTCTGCCAAATGGGGCGTCGTTTTGACTGAAATACGGCGCCGGAAAGATGTGTGCTTTCCGTGCAAGAAATTGTGAGTACCCCTTGGTCTTGCAATTTGGCGCGGCTGAGGCAAACTGTCATCCTCTTGTCATGACATAGCCCCTGGGGGATTGATGACTGATCAGCCGGATTTGCGACACGGCGAAAGCCGTACCGTCGACACCACTTCTTCCGTCGTCGTAGACCTCAAGGAATACAAACAAAGCAAGGACCCGCTGCCGGTGACGTTTCACCGCCGGGAGCTGGACGCGATCCTTTGGATCTACGGCCGCATGGTCGGCGAGGGGGAGTGGCGGGACTACGCCATCGACCACCTGAAGGAAAAAGCGGTTTTCTCCGTCTTCAAGCGCTCCGGCGAAATGCCGCTCTATCGCATCGAGAAAGACCCGAAGCTCGCCGCCAAGCAGGGCGCCTTCTCCGTCATCAACACCCATGGCACCATCCTGAAGCGCGGGCACGACCTGCAGCAGGTGCTGAAGGTCTTCGACAAGGCGCTGAAGCTGGTCAAGAAGTGAGATTACCCTTCTCTCCAGCGGGGAGAAGGTGCCCGAAGGGCGGATGAGGAGGTCGCGAAGCGGGCCTTGAGCAGCAAACGTAAGGCATTCTCCTGACGGTGCAACGCCCCCTCAACCGGCGCTTAAGCGCATCCTTCTCCCCGCTGGGGGAGAAGGTAGGAAACTGCGCTATCCCCCAAACAACGTCCCCGGATAGACCGACGGGTCCGGATCGGTGTCGGTGCCTTCTCCCAGCGTCTTCTGCATCAGCATGGTATCCAGCCAGCGGCCGTGCTTGTAGCCGGTGCCCTTGAGCAGGCCGGTTTCGCCGAAGCCTGCGGCGCGATGCAGGGCGATCGAGGCAGGGTGGGCACCGCCGATCACGGCGATCATCTGGCGGAAGCCGAGGGTCTGACACGTCTCCACGAGGGTCGCCAGCAGCAGCTTGCCGAGGCCCTTTCCGCGTGCCTCCGGCGCGAGATAGATCGAATCCTCGACCATCCAGCGATAGGCCGGGCGGGTGCGGAAGGCGGAGGCGTAGGCATAGCCGAGAATGTTGCCGTCCTGGGCCTCTGCGACGATGTAGGGATAGCCCTTGTCCTCGATCGCCCGGAAGCGGCTCGCCATTTCCTGTTCGTCCGGCGGAGTGATTTCGTAGCTCGCCGTGCCGTTCAGAACGGAGTCGCGATAGATGGTGGTGATGGCGGGAATATCGGCGGCAACGGCGTTGCGAAGGTGGAAGGACATCTGCGGTTCATGCCTGCATCGGGGTCTTGAAAGACGGCAGTAAAACCCGGCTTGCCACAAGATGGCAAACAGAAAAGGCGGCCGAAGCCGCCTTTTC
>JAGWJK010000047.1 GCA_028865845.1 Rhizobiaceae bacterium | reverse complement strand
AACGCGACCGTCGCCGATGCGGATGCGCTGAAACGCTGGCGAGCCGCCAGCGATCGCCATGAGCAGGCTTTCCGCGAGGCAGCGCAAGCCTGGCAGAGGCTCGGGCCTGCGCTCGGTGCCCGCCAAATCGCGCCGCGAGCGATCATGACGAGGCGGCGGCTTCTGACAGCCGGCGGGTTGGCCGCAGGATCGGCCGGCGTAGCACTTGGTCTTTCGCAGATCGGCATCCTGCCTTTGCTTGACACATGGTTTGCCGACTATGCGACGGGAATCGGCGAGCAGCGGACCGTTCGCCTGCCGGATGGGTCGATGGCGACACTCGACGGCGGAACGGCGCTCTCCATCCACTTTTCGCAGACCGACCGCGCGGCCACCCTATCTTCCGGTGCTGCGGTCTTCGATGTCGCGGCGGATGCGCAGCGCCCCTTCCGTCTTAACGCTGCCAATGGCGAAACGGCCAGCTTCGATGCCTCCTTCAGCGCCGCGCTCGGCAGTGACGACGTTTCCATCGAGTGCCTGCGCGGCAACGTCAAGGTCGACTGTCGCGGCAGCGACGACCTCGCCGAGGGCGAGGCCGTCAGCTACTCTTCCGATGGGCTCGGCGAAAAATCGAAAGCGGATGTCGAGACATCGGCGGCATGGCGCAAGGGTTTGCTGATCTTCAGGAACCGCACCGTCGCCGACGTCGTCTCGGATCTCAATCGCCATCGCAAGGGCAAGGTCATCATAGCGAGTCGTTCTCTTCGTTCGCAACGCGTCTCGGGCGTCTTCCATCTCGACCGGCCGGAGGAAATCCTGTCGCATCTGGAGACGACGATGCAGACGCGCCCGGTGGCGCTCCCCGGCGGCATCGTGCTTTTGATGTAAACCGGCCAGCCTCGTCAAAGAATCTTCAGAAAAAATTTCGGGTCCGGGATTTGCGATCGTTTTCTTCAATGGAAGCCGCAAGAGGGTTTTGCGCGGCGCATCGCATTGGGGACTGGTCATGTTGCAGTTGGCGCATTTGTTTGGGCGCGTCCGATTTTTCAATCGCTTTCTTTATCTCTCCAGCGGCGTTGCTGTTGCCACGATCTTGACGCCGGCAATCGCTGCCTACGCTCAGGCCGTGACCAGCTATTCTATTCCGGCCGGCAGCCTCGACAGCGCACTTACCAAATTCGGCGCCGTCAGCGGGGTCCAGGTTCTCTACAGCTCGTCGATCACCAGCGGATTGCGGACATCCGGCGCGAAGGGCAGCCTCACTCCGGAAGCAGGGTTGAGCAAGCTCCTCGCCGGCACTGGGCTCAGCTTCAAATTTACAGGCCCGAGCAAAGTCACCATCAGCGGCTTCGGCGCTGCGGGCAAGGCTGGAGACACCGAGGGGGCAACCGCGCTGGCGCCGATCACGGTTAATGGAACCGGCGATGGTACCAATGGCTATGTCGCCACCCAGAGTGCTGCCGGAACGAAGACGAATACGCCAATCATCGAGACGCCGCAGGCGATTTCGGTGGTGACGCGCAAGCAGATGGATGCGCAAGGCGCCCAGAGCGTCGCGCAGGCATTGGATTACAGTTCCGGCGTCGTCGCCGAACAGCGCGGCGTCAACATGTCCGGTTTCGAATATCTGAGCGGCCGGGGTTTCCAGATGGAAAAATATCTCGACGGCCTGCGCCTGCCTAACGTCCAGTACAACGTCCCCTCATACGAACCTTTCGATCTTGATCGCATCGAAGTCCTGCATGGCCCGGCATCGGTGCTGTACGGCCAGACTTTTCCGGGCGGTCTGGTCAATCTTGTCAGCAAGAAGCCGACCGAGGATTCGTTCGGCGAAGTACAGGCGACCTTCGGCAGTCACAATTATGCCGGGACTGCCTTCGACTTCGGTGGTCCCGCGCCTTCCACGGATGCCTTCCTCTACCGTCTGACCGGCACGTTCAAGAACAGCGACACCCAGATCGACGACACCAAGGAGCGTCGCTTCTCGATCGCTCCGGCCTTCACCTGGCAGCCCGATGCGGACACGAGCCTGACGCTGCTTTCCAGCTATCAGGATGATCCGGAGGCCGGTTATTATAACTTCGTGCCGGCGGTCGGCACGGTCCTGCCCAATCCCAACGGAAAGATCTCCTCGTCGCTCAACACCGGCGAACCGGATTTCGATCAGCATTCGCGCGAGCAGTTCAATATCGGCTATCAGTTCGAGCATCATTTCGACGATACCTGGACGGTACGCTCGAACCTGCGCTACACCCACATCCGCGACGACTTCCAAAACGTCTTCGCCAACGGTTTTGCGGCCGATAACACCACGCTCAACCGCTATTCCTTCTTCAACGACGAAACCCTCGGGCAGTTCACGACCGACAATCAGGTCGAGGCGGATTTCGACACCGGCGTGCTCGCCCACAAGGCGGTCGCCGGGCTCGACTATCAGCGTGTGAGCTATAACACGCTCTACGGTTCGGACTTTTTCACGGTTCCCGGCCTTAACGCCTTCAACCCGAGCTATGGTGCCGATATCAGCAGGCCCGACGCGACGGGTAGCGACGATGCCGTCATGAACCAGCTCGGTTTCTACGCGCAGGATCAGATGAGCCTCGACAAATGGCGCTTCATGATCAGCGGTCGCCAGGATTGGACGAATTCGCGCGATTACGACCGGATCAACGACACAAACACAAGGCAATCCGATCAAGCCTTCACCTGGCGCACCGGTCTTGTCTATCTGTTCGACAATGGTTTTGCCCCTTACGCGAGCTACTCGACATCGTTCCAGCCCCAGATCGGCCAGAGCTATTCCGGCGCCGCATTCAAGCCTACAAAGGGCGAGCAATATGAGGTCGGCCTGAAATACCAGCCGACGGGTTACAACAGCTTCGCCACCGTCTCGCTTTTCAACCTCACCCAGCAGAACGTCCTCACTGCCGACCCGCTGCACGATTTCTTCAGCGTGCAGACCGGCGAGATCCGCTCGCGCGGCGCCGAGGTGGAGCTGCATGCCAGCCTGACCGACAATCTCGACCTCGTCACGGCCTATACCTATCTGGACAATGTCGTGACAAAGGCGAACGAGACCGACTCCGCCTACGACATCGACGTTGGCAAGCATCCGACCGGCATTCCAAACAATGCCGCATCGCTCTGGGCAAATTACACATTCGACAACGGCCCCCTTTCCGGCCTCTCGCTTGGAGCGGGCGTCCGCTACGTCGGCTGGAGCTATGGCACCAACAACAATACCTGGGGCCTGGCCGGTTACGAAAACACGCGCTCGAAGGTGCCCAGCTACACCTTGTTCGACGCGTCTATCAAATACGATTTCGGCGCGCAGAACCCGAAGCTGAAGGGGCTGCAACTGGCGCTGACGGGTCGCAATCTGTTCAACAGAGATTATATCGCCTATTGCCAGAGCGCCAACGCCTGCCAGTTCGGCACAGGCCGGACAGTGCTCGGAACGCTGAGCTACCGCTGGTAAGCGCGTTGTCCCGCCGCCTTCATCGATATCAGGTCCCGGCAACGCCGGGGCCATTTCCTGTTCGTATCGGCCGCCGCCGTGCGCTGAAACTCGCGGGCCTCGCTGGCTTTGCCTGCGTCTTCGGCGGCGTTGCGCAGGCAGCTTCGCAGCGGGTCGTGGTGCTCGATTGGGGCGCGGCGGAAACGATGATTGCCATGGGCAACAAACCCCTCGGGCTTGCCGAGCTCCCTGCTTATGACCAGGTCGTCGGCCCAACTGAGCGGGCAGGTTCCGATATCGTCGATGTCGGCCTGCGGCTGGCGCCGAATGCCGAAGCGCTACATGCGCTGCAACCCAGCCTGATCGTCATCAATTCGGCACAGATCTACATGCGCTCATCGCTCGAACGTTTCGCACCCGTGCATGTCTTCGAGATCTATGGGACCGAGGGCGAGCCCTATGCCATGGCCGAGCAGGCGACGACCGAGCTCGGTGACGCACTTGGCGCTGCCGATGCGGCCTCTGAGCTGAAAGGCCGGGTGAGATCCGAGCTGGCGACGACCCGTCAAAGACTGTCCGGCCGGCCGCAGCGGCCGCTTTTCGTGATCCAATTGCAGGATCAGCGGCATGCAGCGGTGTTCGGCAAGGGCAGCCTTATTCAGGCTGTGCTCGATCAGATCGGCATCGCGAATGCATGGCAGGGCACAGCCGATTTCTGGGGCCTGTCCGTCGTCGGTCTGGAAGCTTTCGCAGCGACGCCGGATGCGGACATGGTCTATTTTGCTTTGCCGCAAGTCGATGTTGCGGCCATTCGCGCCAGCGTCTTCTGGCAGAATCTTCCGCCGGTGCGCACGGGATCCGCGATCGCTTTGCCGCCGCTCTGGGCCTATGGCGGCTTGCCGTCCGCCAATCGCATCGGCGTAGTGCTCGCAGACGCCCTGATGGAAAGCCGCGGATGATCGCTGCACCGACCGTAAAACCTTTCGTGCCGGCACTCTGCCTCATCGTTCTGGCGGCTGCGCTCAGCATCCACGGGATTGAACTGCGCCTGCCGGTGAACCTTTGGTCGGCAGTGATTTCGCATCCGGATCTGACGGACCCGCGGCAGCTCGTCGTGCTTTATAGCATGCTTCCGCGCGCAGCTTTGGCGATCCTCTCAGGGGCGGCTCTGGCGCTTGCCGGGTCCGTCTTTCAACAGGTGATGCGCAATCCTTTGGCCGAGCCGGCGACGCTCGGCACGTCGGCAGGCGCCTATCTGGCGCTCACCATCGGCACTTTGCTGGTACCCGGCCTCGTCGGTGCGGGCCGTGAACTCTTCGCGCTCGTCGGCGGGCTTGCAGCGACCTTACTGGTCTTTTTCCTCGCGCTGCGTCGAGGCCTCGCGCCCGGTCTGCTCGTGCTCGCCGGCCTGATCGTCACCTTCGCCTGTGGTTCGCTGACTTCGGTCTTGCTGCTCTATGCCAATCCTTACGACCTGTCGCTCTATCTCTGGGGAGCCGGCTCACTCAGCCAGAACGACTGGAGCGCAGTGAACACGCTGCTACCGCGCCTCCTCGGATGCATTATCCTCATCGCGCTCCTCGCCCGGTCCCTGACCATTCTCGGTCTAGACGATGCAACGGCGCACAGCATCGGCTTGCCGGTCTTTTCCATGCGCCTGCTTAGCTTATCGGTCGCCGTCTATCTTTCTGTGGCGGTGGTCTGCGCGGTGGGCGCGATCGGCTTCGTCGGCCTGATAGCACCGGCAGTCGCTCGATTTGCCGGGGCGCGGACGCCGCGCATGCGGCTGATCTCCTCGGCACTCACCGGCGCCGGTCTGTTGTGGCTGACAGACCAGTTGCTGTTGCTCGGCGCCACATCGGGGCGAGAATTTTTACCGACCGGAGCGGCGACAGCGCTTCTTGGAACACCGGTGCTGCTTTTGATCCTGATGCGCGGCCAGCTGCCCGCCGATCCGCCGCGCGACAGCGCCGTCGAAATTCGCCGAGCAACGCGGCCCTGGCGATTGATCGCCGGCCTTGTCTGCCTGCTTATTTTGTTCCTGCTTGTTGCGCTGGACTTCGCCAGGGGAATTGATGGCTGGGCCTGGGCCGGTCCCCGCGATGTCATCGAGCTCCTGGCCTGGCGTGGCCCTCGCACGATAGGAGCCGCATCGGCCGGCGCTATATTGGCGCTTTCCGGCAGCATTCTTCAGCGACTGACTGGCAACGACATGGCGAGCCCGGAGGTACTTGGACTTGGTGGCGCCGCGAGCCTGGCATTGGCAATCTTGTTGCTTGCCTTCCCGACCGCCGGGCTTGAGTCGCAGCTGGCGGCAATGCTGCTCGGTGCATTGGTCGCCGTCGCAACATTGTTGGCGCTGGGGCGGCATTTCCATTTCAATCCGGAGCGATTGTTGATCAGCGGTGTCGCGATTGCGGCCCTGGCCAACGTCCTGGTCGTGGCAGCCCTTTCGACCGGCCTGCCCGCGCTCGCCCGCCTCAAAATCTGGATGGCTGGCGCGACCGATCAACTTACTGCGCAACAGGCCGGGATCGCTGCAGCATTCGCCTTATTTTTTGCCCTCGCAACGCCGCTCCTGCGGCGATGGCTCGAGATCCTGCCGCTCGGACAAGCCTCTGCACAGGCGATGGGAGTACGCCCTCGCCGTGCGCAGTTGATCCTCATGCTATGGGCTGCCTTGCTTACCGCCGCAGCCACGCTTCTTATCGGTCCGCTCGGCTTCATTGGGCTGATGGCGCCTAGGCTCGCGGCACTCTCCGGCTTGAGATCACCGACAAGCCATCTCCTCGGCGCCGCCGCAATCGGCGCCCTCATCATGATCATCGCCGATTGGCTCGGCCGCACCCTGCTCTTTCCCTACGAGATTCCGGCCGGGCTCATGGCTTCGCTGATCGCCACGCCTTATTTCGTCTGGTTGCTTTGGAGCCGCGCATAGAAGCGGCATTCCTTGCGGCGAAACACGTTCGCCGCTTCGGCAGCCGGTCGCAATCTTGACAAAGCATCGGCGTGTCGATGGAGTCGGCCCCGCTGCGCGGATAATCGCTTCCAACCGACAGGAGATTAGAGATGAAATTGAGATCCGTCATAACAGCTCTTGTCGCGCTCGGCGCGCTACCTCAGTTCGCTGCCGCTGCCGGCGGAGGAAATATCAGGTTGCAGACCGACGGCACGTACGAGCACAAGACTGTGACCTATGATTGCGCCTCAGCAGGACGGATTAAAGTCACTTACGTGAACGCGGATCCGAACTTCCTCGCAATCGTGCCGGTGAAAGGACAAAAGCAGGACCTCATCTTCGCTTCGGTCATATCCGGCTCAGGTGCCCGCTACGCAGCCGGAAAATTCATATGGTGGAACAAGGGCAAAAACTCGGACCTTTACGACAGCACCTTGGGCGACAACGCGCCGCCTGTAATGAGCTGCACGCAGGCTGACTGAGCGGCGTATACAATCGAGAGCATCCGAAGCATCTAACGCGGTTCCCCATATCCGCGGCGGCGCTTGCTTCTTTCGATCCGACCGTAGGCGGCAGTAACGTCTCTGCTTGTTGGAAACGTCTCGACCTTCGTCTGGCCGCCGGTTCCGATTCGGCCCCAGTTGCGGATCAGCGACACCTCGCCGAACAAAGTAGGCTGCAAAGCGAGAACGTAGAAACGCGCCATGTTTCGCTCGGGGTCGACACGCTGAAGGTAAAGGGTTTGACCGGGGCTGTTTGTCATGCACGAATCGTGCCGCAGTCACCCCAAAGCGTCCAACGACTTTATCGAATCGATCCGGCCGGACCGATTCATCTCTGTGATGTATCGCACTGTTTACGCGCGACTATTGGAGCCGCGCCGAATGACCATCGGCACAATGATCTACGCCTTCGGCCGTTGCTTGAGCGCCAAACTTAAAGTCGAGATGTCGCCGTTGTCAGGAGTGTGCGGGTTGTTCCGCTTCGAGGTCAATCTCCGCCATATCGATGGGGTCAGACCCGAACGCTGCTTCCGACAACATTTTCGCCTGCTCAGCCAGCACTTCCAGTGCGGCGCGGATTTCATCCATGGCGAGGCTTTCCGTTTCCTTTACTTGTCCGCCCATGCTCCCTCCAGACTAAAATACTAAAAAAGTAATTATTAATGAATGATACACATAAGGCAACCGGCCTCGCGCGGACCTGCGGTGCAACCGCAAGCGGGAGACGGAAATTGCTTGTGATGCTTCTATTGAGCGGCCTTGTTGCCCGAGGCCCCGGCTTTCAGGACCTTGTGACCGCTGGAGTCGATGGCCTGACCGGTTTCCTTCGCATCCCTCGACATCCCGCGCAGCGTGTTGGCGCAGGAAGAAAGCGCGAGCAGCGATATCAGAATTGCTGCGATTGACGGCCGAAACATCTGAAAATCCTCCGAAAACAGGTTTCAGATATTCAACTAGCCGCGCATCGAAACCCTTCAAGGAAGCGGAACGAATATTTTTGGTCCGCAAGCGATTTGACCGAATTCCGCATCATCGAAGCAGTCCGCAACCACCCCTTCGATACCGGCGGGACGAATGCACGGGCGCGGGAAGATCAGGAAATCCGGGAGAAGCCAGTTGCCTCCAAAATCGCCTGCCCCCTGTCCGAAAGGATGAAATCCCGCAGTTGCCGCGCCTCGTCGGGAGCACCTCTGCGTAGCACCAGGCCATATTCCACTCTTGGAGCGAATTCTGCCGGGATCTCGACAACGGCGAAAGCTGGATCGGCTTCCAGGAGGCGAGCATTGGAGTAATAGCTGAGCATCAGATCCGCCTCGCCGTCGGTAATCAGATAGCCTCCACCCTTGCCGGCCGGCGTCGGAGGTGAGTTGCGGCCGCCAACCAGCTGTCGGGCACGAGATTTCAGCGCCGCGCCGCGGCCGGGATGTGCCTCTTCGATCCGCTCGAAGACCTCGAAGGCATAATCACCGGACGGGTCGTCGCCGGGTGTCGACGTGCCGATCTTCACCGAAGGCTGTGACAGCAGATCGAGAAAATTCTCTGTCGTCAGGCCGAGATTGGACCGGGCGATGGCACAAAGCCGATTGCGGGCAAAACAGATCGCCTCTTCCGCCATGCCTGCCGCGGCAAGGCGGATCGGATGAGCCATGTTGGCGGAGGCGAAAAGATCGAAAGCCTCGCCGGCCTCGATCCGCTCACGCAACAGGCCGGCGGGGCCAAGCGACAGCGAAACCGCAACACCGGTCGCCTGGTCGAAGGCCTCGATGATCAACGGGAAGGCATGCCGCAGGCTGCCGGCGGACAGTACTTGAGCTGAATTCGTCACGGACGATTTCCCTTTCGATCCCTCTGCCGGAAAAGCGGCACGAAAGCCTTGTCGCTTCCCTCCCCGCTCAACCGCACCGACTGCACCGGAACGCCGTAAAGCGCTTCCAGGTTGGCTTCCGTCATCACATCCTCGCTTCTCCCGAAGATGGTTTTGGCCTGCGGCAGCATAAGCAGGACCTTGTCAGCAACGATCACCGCGTGGTTCGGCTGATGCGTCGTAAAGGCGATCGCCAGTTTCTGCCGATCGGCGAGCTCAGCCAGTAGTGACAGCACCACATCCTGGTTCCGGAGATCGAGGGCGGAGGCCGGTTCGTCGAGCAGCAGGACTTCGTTTTCGCCTGCAAGCGCGCGGGCGATCAGCACAAGCTGCCGTTCGCCGCCGGACAGGGCATCGATGCTGCGCGGTGCATAATCAGCCATTCCGGTGACGCTCAAAGCCTCCAACGCTTTCTCGACATCGCCCTTTCGCGGCATCTGGAAAAGCCCGATGTGCCGGGCGCGGCCCATAAGCACGACATCGAGAACCGAATAGGGAAAGGAACCGGAAAACTCCTGAGGGACAAAGCCGGTGCGCGGGTTGAGCCCGAGCCTGCCTGACGTCGGCTTTAAAAGGCCCGACAATACGCGCAATAATGTCGATTTGCCGCGGCCGTTCGGGCCGAGAATGGCTGTGATCTCTCCAGCCCGCAGATCGAGGCTCAGATCGCGAAACTGCCAGCGCTCGCCGTCATAGGACTGGCTTGCGGCATCGATCTGCAATCTCGCGGGATCAGAAACCACGGCCACCTCGCTGGGTCTGTCGCAACACCAGGGCAAAGACCGGCGTGCCGATCAGCGCCGTCAAAATGCCGAGCGGGATTTCGGTGCTGGTGGCCGTGCGCGCGATCGTGTCGATGATCAGCAAATAGAGCGAGCCGATCAAAAGCGACGCCGGCATCATCACGCGATGATCGGAGCCGACAAGCATGCGTGCCATATGCGGCACGACCAGCCCGACCCAGCCGATGATGCCGCTGACCGCCACCTGCGCCGCGACGATGCAGGACACCAGGATCAAAATCATCCAGCGCAGAGACTCGACCTTCGCGCCGAGAGCGCGTGCATCCTCGTCGCCGATCGACAGCAGGTTGACGCGCCAGCGCAAGGCAAGCAGCAGCGAGCTGCCGATCAACACCGGCCCGGCGATCAACGAGAATTTCTCCCAGTTGGCGGTGGCAAAACTGCCGAGCAGCCAAAACACCATGGCCGGCAACTTGTCCTCGGTGTCAGCCAGATATTGTACCAGGCTGACGAGCGCACCGAAAAAGCCGGTGACCACAACGCCCGCAAGGACCAGCGCCAGGATGTTCCGCCGCGCCACGATGCCGTTCAGCGCATAGACCAGAACGAGCGCCGAAAGACCGAAAACGAAGGCGGACCCGAGCAGACCATATCGCGGAAAGCTCAGAAGAATGGCAAGCGTGCCGCCAAAAGCAGCACCTGAAGATACGCCCATAACCTGCGGCCCGACCAACGGATTGCGAAACACGCCCTGCATCGCAGCGCCCGAAAGCGCCAGTCCCGCGCCGGCCAGAAGCGCCAGCAGGATGCGCGGCATGCGCACCGTAAAGACGACATTCGCCTCTGTCGGCGTAACGGGCGTCTGCGGCGAGGCGATCGGCGACCAAAGGATCTGAACCACCCGCGCGAACGGTATGTCATATCGGCCGATGCCGAGGGATGAAATCGTCACAAGTGCCAGGAGCACCGCAAGGATGGCAATGACCACCTGCGGCGATCGCCGCCGAACGACGCTCGCGCTCATTGCGCGGCGCGATAGTCGGTTCGGTAGAATTCCTTGTAGTAGCTATCGGCTTCCTTCTGCATGTCGATATCCTTGAAGCGATCCGGATAAAGCTGCTTGGCCATCCAGAGTTCGCCGAGCGCCATGGCTTCCGGCATCGGATAGCCCCAGGCCTTGGCATATTCCGGCATCAGATAGACCTTGCCATTCTTGACGGCATCGATCGTCTGCCAGGAATCGGTTTTCTGGATCTCGCCGACCAGCGTCGGATAGCGTTCCTGCACGAAGATGACCGCCGGGTTCCAAGTCAGCACATCTTCCATCGTCACCTGCTTGAAGCCGACGATCGAATTCGCGACATTGCGAGCGCCGGCGCGCTCCATCATCAGACCGGTATATTTGCCACGGCCATAAGTGGTGAGGTCCGGATTGGCCATGTACACCGGTACGCGCTTGTCTTCGGGAATATCAGCCAGCCGATCGGCAACGAGCTTGCGGGTCCTTTTGGTAACCGCAATCATCTCCTCGCCCTTTTCCTTGCGGTCAAGAACATCGGCAATCAGCCTCACACCGCTTGCAAAGCCGGCATCGATCGCCGCCGGCTCATCCTTGACCGTGGGATTGAGCTTCACGGCTTCTTCCGGCGGCACATCCAGAAGCGAGATGGCGACCACGGCGAGACCAGCATCCTCGATCTGCTTGACCATATCGGGCGGTGCATAATTGGTGACGAAGACGACATCCGGCTTCAGCTTCAGCAGCTCCTCGATATTGACCTTGTTGAGCCCGCCGGGCGTCGCAAGGTTCGGAAGCTGCGGCGCAAGCCGGACATAATTGGGACCGAGCTGCTTCTTCCATTCGTCCAGCACGCCCACGACCTTGTCCATCGCATCCAGCTGGACGGCGATGTTGAGGGTCTGATGCTGAAGGATGACGACACGGTTGACCGCCTCCGGAATATGCACCTGACGGCCGATCTGATCAGTAACGACACGATCGGCCCAGGCTGGAGCGGCGAACAATAAGCCGCTGATAGCAATAATGATTTTTGCAACGAAAGCGAGACGGGCGATCATGGCGGGAGCTCTCCAGAAGGAGCCCGACCGCTACCATGATATTCCGTCGTATACAACGACGTTATATTCATTTGGATATGTCGGCGGTGCCTGAGCTGGGCTTTCGACCCGGCCTTCAACGATCCGCGCCGAGGCAAACATGAAGACATTTTAATGAATCAATTAAGGAACGACTAACGAAGTCACGGCCAGATTGCCCCGGCCGCGAG
>JAGWJK010001011.1 GCA_028865845.1 Rhizobiaceae bacterium | reverse complement strand
GAAGATCATGAAGCCGCTGCGCATGCTGGAACGAGCGGTGGCGGACATCGGGCCGGATGGAACCTTGCCGCACGTGCCGGAAACCGGTCCTGGTGAAATCCGGGTTACGGCCCAGGCTCTTAACGGCTTATCGGCGCGCGTGAAAGCGGCAACCGAGAGCCGGATGCGCCTCGTTGCCGCCGCCGGACATGACCTTAGAACCCCGATGACGCGCATGCGGCTGCGCGCCGAGTTCATCAAGGACGATGACGACCGGCTCAAATGGCTCGCCGATCTCGAGGAACTCGACCAGATCGCGGATAGCGCCATCGGCCTGGTCCGCGAGGAAATAGCGAAGGACCGTCTGCAATGCGTGAGGCTTGATACAATCGTTGCAGATATCGTCGCCGAGCTCTCCGCCATGCAGATGAATATCGAGAGTGGCGAGCTGCAGCCGGCAACGATCTCCGTCGGCCCTCTCGCCGTCACGCGCGCGTTGCGCAATCTTCTCATCAATGCGGCCACTCACGGCCAATCGGCGAGTGTGACCGTGACGCGCTTCGGCGACAGGGCGGTTGTCCGGATTGTCGATACCGGCCCCGGTATCCCTGAGGAACGATTGGACCAAGTCTTCGAGCCTTTCTTTCGCATCGATATCGCGCGTCAGAAGTCCTTCCCGGGAGCCGGGCTTGGCATGGCGATCGCCAAGGAAATCATTTCCAGGTTCGGCGGAGACATCGTCGTGCGCAATCAACAGCCGCGCGGCCTAGAACAGGTGATCAGCTTCAAGATCGTAAGCGAAAATAGCGGCGAAGCTGCGTTGTCGTGACCGACATGAGACGATGAAATCAGGAGCGCCGAGCAGCATGAATGCGATGGCAATCCATCACTTCGGCGCAGTGGCGGTCGCGTTTCGCTGAAAGTGGAAAGACATGCCCTGAAAGATGAAAGGCTTTACGAATCAAGGTGATGGTTAGACGTTTATTATCTAGTCAATGCGCGCTCTGATAGAAATCTCGGGACACCAAATTCCTCGAAAATGCCTTCGTTCGGAAACATTCGGAAATGCTCGTGCGTACGGCTCATGTAGAATTGTCCTCGGTCAAAAGCTCGAGCAAGCTGTTGACCACCCCGCGTTCCGGCTTCGTCATGACGCCCCCACGGATGGCGAAGCCGGCTTAACCCACCAAATTAAGTCTGTTTACAACGGAACGGTCAGTCTCTCGAGAGAGCTGCGACGGGATCGAGCCTGGACGCATTGCGCGCCGGCAGATAGCCGAAGGTAAGGCCGATCACGCAGGAACACGTGAAGGCAAGAGCGATCGAATTGGCCGAATAGACCATCGCGAAGTTAGATCCGAGCTGGTTGAATGCGAAGCCGAAGCCGAGCGACAGGGCAATGCCGAAGGTTCCGCCCAGCAGGCAGACCAGCACCGCTTCAATCAGGAACTGCTGCAATATATCCTGCCGGCGGGCGCCCACGGCCATGCGAACGCCGATCTCGGCGATGCGCTCGGAAACGGAGACCAGCATGATGTTCATGACACCGATGCCGCCGACCAGCAGTGAGATGACCGCGATCGCGGAAACGAGCAGGGTCATTGTCCGGGTCGTGCTGGTGATAGTCTGCCTGATGTCGTCGGTATTCAGGATGAAGAAGTCGTTGGCCCTGTGGCGACGCTGCAGGAATTCCGTCACCGCTGAGGCGGCAACCGCGGTCTCGGTATTGTCGCTCACCCGGACGATGACGCTTCGTAACGACATGTCGCCAAGAAACCGAGATTGCACGCTGGTATAGGGGAGATAGACGGACAGATTGTCGCTGGAGCCGAAGCCACCTTGCTGCGAAGCGATCACGCCGATCACCCTCACCGGCACCTTGCCGATGAAGATCGTCTGTCCGGTCGGCTCCAGGCCGTTTTTAGTAAAGAGCGAGTCTGCTGTGTTCTGGTCGATGACGGCGTCCTGGGCCATGCGGCTCACGCTATCGCCGTCGAACAGCCGGCCAGCGGTGAGCTTTGATCCCTTGACGGAAAAATAGCCGTCGCCGACGCCATTGATCAGCGCATTCGCCTCGGTCGAGCCGAAACGCACGGTGCTGTTGGTCGAAACCGTTGGCGTGACGCCACTGAGGTAGGTCAGTTTGGCTAATGCATCCGCATCGGAGACAACGAGTGTCTTGATGCGCCCGGAGCGCATGTCTCCGAAGCTTTTGCCGGGGAAAATTTCCAGCGTGTTGGTGCCCAGACTGTTGATATTGGCCAGGACCTTGCGTTGCGACCCCTCTCCGAGCGCGATCACGCTGACGACGGACGCGATGCCGATAATGATGCCGAGCATCGTCAGGAACGTGCGCAGCCGATGTGCCTTCAGCGCCAGGACCGCCATGCGGAAAGCTTCACCCAGTCGGTTGCGCAGCCCACGCCAGCCTGAGGCGTTCGAAGCGATCTTCGGCAGGGATTTGTGCGCGTTGCGATTG
>JAGWJK010000046.1 GCA_028865845.1 Rhizobiaceae bacterium | reverse complement strand
ACCGCCGCCTGCTCGGTCTCAACAACATCGAGTTGATCACCGATCGCGACCTCTACACCAACCTGCGCGAAATGAAGCAGGTGAAGAAGAACTGGCCGGATCGCGCGCTCATCGCCTCCATCATGGTCCCGTGCGTCGAAGACGCCTGGAAGGCGATCCTGCCGCTGGTCGAGGAAACCGAAGCGGACGGCATCGAACTCAATTTCGGCTGTCCCCACGGCATGTCCGAACGCGGCATGGGTTCCGCGGTCGGGCAGGTGCCGGAATATATCGAGATGGTCGTGCGCTGGTGCAAGCAGTACACGCGCATGCCCGTTATCACCAAGCTGACGCCCAACATCACCGACATCCGCAAGCCCGCCCGCGCCGCCAAGGCCGGGGGCACGGACGCCGTGTCGCTGATCAACACGATCAACTCGATCGTTTCGGTCGATCTCGACAATTTCGCGCCGAATCCGACGGTCGGTGGCAAGGGCAGCCACGGCGGTTATTGCGGCCCGGCGGTCAAGCCGATCGCGCTCAACATGGTCGCCGAAATCGCCCGCGATCCGGAAACCTACGGTCTGCCGATCTCCGGCATCGGCGGCATCACCACATGGCGCGATGCGGCCGAGTTCATCGCGCTTGGCGCAGGCAACGTGCAGGTCTGCACGGCGGCCATGACCTACGGCTTCAAGATCGTGCAGGAAATGATCTCAGGCCTGTCAGACTGGATGGACGAGAAGGGTCATCGCAATCTGGACGACATCATGGGTCGTGCCGTCCCGAACGTCTCCGACTGGCAGTATCTCAACCTGAACTACATCGCCAAGGCCAAGATCGACCAGGACGCCTGCATCAAGTGCGGCCGCTGCTACATCGCCTGCGAGGACACCTCGCACCAGGCGATCACCAACATGGTGGACGGCATCAGGCATTTCGAGGTGATGGACGAGGAATGCGTCGGCTGCAATCTCTGCGTCAGCGTCTGCCCGGTTGAAAACTGCATCACCATGGAGCAACTGCCGGCCGGCGCCCTCGACAAGCGCACCGGCAAGATCGTCGATCCGAACTATGCCAACTGGACGACGCATCCGAACAATCCGATGGCACGTCAGGCAGCGGAATAAAGCCGGACCGTTCTCGATAGATCGACCTCCGCACCTATGTTAGAAAAAGCATAGGTGCGGAAAATCGAGGATCGTGCGGATGAGAAAATGGGTGGCGGTCGCAATAACTCTTGCCGCCATCGCATTTATCGTTTTCTTTCTTTACGAAAGATCCGTTGCGCCGACGCTCGACACGAACCCTTCGCCGCCGCAAGCGGAAGCACCGGTAAAACTTCGCAGCTTTTCCGATGCTCACGGTCACGAAGCCCAATTCTCGACGCCCCTGCTCGATGCGTTCAACTATCCGGGCGACAGGGACATCTGCGAACGATTCGACACCTTGAAGGCCGCGCTCGGCCCCTATGATGTTCTAAACGTCGGCGATTGCGGCGATCTCTCCTCCCTGCCCTCGGTCGATAAAAGCGTCCGGCTGACCAAGCTGGCGCAGCAACTGTACACGCTGAGTTCCGCCAATCCGCAGCAAAGCGAAGACGAGAAGGATGGCGACATTGCGCTCGCGCTGTCCAGTCTCAAGGAGGCGCTCGACGTTCTTCCCCCTGATGCTGCCACGACGGCGTCGGCGGTGTTGGAAAGCAACTGGCTCGCCGGTTTGACCAGCGATCATTTCCCGCACTATGACCCGCCATTCCTGTTCGGCTCCGCCTTCGCGATCGAGGCCGGCGAGGCGCAGCTGACGCTCTGCCCCCTGGTCGGCCGTGATGATTGTGCCGGCTACATACCGCCCGGCCTGATCGACGCGCTGACCGAAGTCGGCCGCTGGCGATCGAACGACGCGCCGCTGGTGCGCGCAGCCGATCTTCTCGAACAAAGGAACGCCAATACAAAGGATGCGACGACCGAGCAGCAACTGAGCTTTGCCGAAGACTTTTCAGCCGCACTCGGCTACGCCGCCGAGATCGTGACCGGCGACCAGTCGATCGCTTATCTCCGCCGGGGCGTTGCTCCCATGGCACAATGGCTCGAGGCCAACCAGCATGGCGCCACCGACTATATGCTCTCCCGCGCGACGACGAGCCTCGGCGCGCAATACGGCCGCATCGCCGACAGAACCAACGACAAGGCGGACGCCGAAAAAGCCGTAAAGTACGATAGCTGGGCCTACCAGCTGAAGCAGGGCATCAGCCAAACCGACGGCTGGGCGGCGCTCGCCAATCTCGGCGATTCGGTATTGCTGAAGGCGGAGATCGATCATGACGAGGCCGGTTTCCGCACGGCGCTCCAGCATCACCGCGATGCACTGGCCATGGCTCAGAAGATCGGCGACCAGGAGGATATCGTTTACTCCAAGATGAAGCTCGCCCGTACGCTGTTGCATTACGAACAGGCCCCCGATCTCTCGCTTACCAAAGACGATCGCGTCGCGATGCTCAATGAATCGATCACCCTCGCCCGCGAGATCATCCCCTTCATGGATAAGACCGGCACCAAGGTCTATGCCAACATTACGCGCGATATACTGTCAGCGGCGGAAAAGAACCTCACGGCCTTGCAGGCAGACGCTTCGAAGAGCGGTCACTAAGGCGAACGGCGCGAAAGCGCTTAGGGTCGGTCCAGCAGCATTCGGGAAAACCTGATGCCGCGCCGCCAAATCGGACATGCGGTGTGTCGTCACCTAAACCCGGCGGATGCTCAATCCGTCGACGAAGAGCTTTTCGAGATATCGGGCCGCATCCTCGAAGCGCCCCTCGCCCGAATGCTCCTGGCCGAGCACGGCGCGGACCTGTACATCGAAATCCGCATAGTGCTGCGTCGTCGACCAGATGGAGAAGATCAGGTGATAGGGATCGCATTTGGCGATCTTGCCGGATTTCGCCCAGGCGCGAATCACCTCGGCCTTCTCATCGACAAGGCTTTTCAAGGGGCCGCGAAGCTCTTCTTCGACATGCGGCGCCCCCTGCAGCATTTCATTGGCGAAGAGCCGGCTCTCGCGCGGAAAGTCGCGGGCCATTTCCAGCTTGCGGCGGATATAGGAGCGGATCTCGCTCTCCGGATCGCCTCCGGCATTGAAAGCGCGCAACGGTTCCAGCCACGTGAACAGCACCCGGTCGATAAGCGCCCGGTGCATCGCTTCCTTGGTGCGGAAATAGTAGAGCAGGTTTGGCTTCGACATCCCCGCCACCTCGGCAATCTGGTCGATGGTCGAACCCCGAAACCCGTGCACGGAGAACACATCCAGGGCGGCTTCGAGTATCTGCTCTTCCTTCTCTTCCTGTATGCGCGTGCGACGCTGCGTCTTCGCGGCTCTGGGGATGGCCATGTCTGCTCTGTTTCTCCTTGAAATCCAAGCCCTTCGGCCGAGCTCTCATTCGCCATGCCCATGCTGCAAATTTGGGCAGTTGCCTTTAATTTTATCGGGAATTTTCGTGCTTTTCGTCTTGAGCGTCGCGACGGAAGTTGTAATGTTTACCAATCGGTCAAATTATCCGACAGTTGTCTTCCAAAGGCAACCGACGATTTTCCGGGGCGACAAAAACAAACAAGCGCCTCGATCAGTGACCACGGGAACAAACGGGCATGCGCCTTGCATGACCGAGGACAAACAGGTGAGGATTGCATTATGGTGGCAGCGCCAGGCGAAAACATGCGTATCAACGGCGACCGCCTTTGGGATGCGCTTATGGATATGGCGAAGGTCGGCCCCGGCATTGCCGGCGGCAACAACCGCCAGACTTTGACGGATTCCGACGCCGAAGGCCGCAGCCTTTTCAAGACGTGGTGCGAAAGCGCCGGCATGACCGTTGGCGTCGACAAGATGGGGACGATGTTCGCAACCCGCGCCGGCACCGATCCCTCGGTCCTGCCGGTCTACGTCGGCTCGCATCTCGACACCCAGCCGACCGGCGGCAAATATGACGGCGTGCTTGGCGTGCTCGCAGCGCTCGAAGTCGTCCGCACGATGAACGATCTCGGCATCAGGACCAAGCACCCTATCGTCGTGACCAACTGGGCGAACGAAGAAGGTGCGCGTTTTGCGCCGGCCATGCTCGCATCGGGCGTTTTTGCCGGCGTCCATTCGCTGGAATACGCCTATGGTCGCAAGGACCCTGATGGCAAGACCTATGGCGAGGAACTGAAGCGCATCGGCTGGCTCGGCGACGAGGAAGTCGGCGCCCGCAAGATGCACGCCTATTTCGAATACCATATCGAGCAGGGCCCGATCCTCGAAAACGAGGACAAGCAGATCGGCGTGGTGACACACTGTCAGGGTCTGTGGTGGCTGGAATTCACCCTGACGGGCAAGGAAGCGCATACCGGCTCGACGCCGATGAACATGCGCGTCAATGCCGGACTTGCGATGTCGCGGATCCTGGAAATGGTGCAGGCCGTGGCGATGGAAAACCAGCCGGGCGCCGTTGCCGGCGTCGGTCAGGTCTTCTTCTCGCCGAACTCGCGCAACGTGCTGCCGGGCAAGGTCGTCTTCACCGTCGACCTGCGGACCCCCGATAAGGAAAAACTCGATCGCATGCGCGCCAAGATCGAGGCCGAAGCGCCGAAAATCTGCGACGAACTCGGCGTTGGCTGCTCCGTCGAAGCGATCGGCCATTTCGAACCGGTAACCTTCGATCCGAAGCTGGTGACCGCGGTGCGCAACGCCGCCGAGAGGCTTGGCTACAGCCACATGAACATCATTTCCGGCGCCGGCCATGACGCCTGCTGGGCCGCCAAGGTCGCCCCCGCCACCATGGTCATGTGCCCCTGCGTCGGCGGCCTTTCGCACAACGAGGCGGAAGAGATCTCCAAGGAATGGGCCGCCGCCGGCGCGGACGTCCTGTTCCACGCGGTCGTCGAGACGGCGGAGATCGTGGCTTGATGATGGCGCTCGCTCCGCGAGCCTCATCGATGTTCCGTGATCGTCGCATATGCCATAATTCCGAAAATAGGGAACAAATCCAATGACCACAGTCATCAAGGGTGGAACCATCGTTACGGCCGATCTGACCTATAAGGCCGACGTCAAGATTGACGGTGGGAAGATTGTCGAGATCGGACAGAACCTGTCGGGCAACGAAGTGCTCGATGCGTCCGGCTGTTACGTCATGCCCGGCGGCATCGATCCGCACACCCATCTCGAAATGCCGTTCATGGGCACCTATTCCTCGGATGATTTCGAGAGCGGCACGCGGGCAGCCCTTGCCGGCGGCACGACGATGGTGGTGGATTTCGCCCTGCCCGCGCCCGGCCAGTCGCTGCTTGAAGCTCTGACCATGTGGGACAACAAATCGACCCGGGCCAGCTGCGACTTTTCCTTCCACATGGCGATCACCTGGTGGGGTGAACAGGTCTTCAACGAGATGGAGGCTGTCGTCCGCGAGAAGGGCATCAACACTTTCAAGCATTTCATGGCCTACAAGGGCGCGCTGATGGTGGATGACGACGAGATGTTCTCCTCGTTCCAGCGTTGCGCCGAACTCGGGGCACTGCCGCTCGTGCACGCCGAAAATGGCGACGTCGTCGCGCAGATGCAGGCAAAGCTGCTCGCCGAAGGCAATAACGGTCCGGAAGCCCATGCATATTCCCGCCCCGCAGAAGTCGAGGGCGAAGCGACCAACCGCGCGATCATGATCGCCGACATGGCCGGCAGCCCGGTCTACATCGTCCATACCTCCTGCGAACAGGCGCACGAAGCCATTCGCCGCGCCCGCCAGAAGGGCATGCGCGTCTATGGCGAGCCGCTGATCCAGCACCTGACGCTCGACGAAACCGAATATGCCAATGCCGACTGGGATCATGCCGCCCGTCGCGTCATGTCGCCGCCGTTCCGCAACAAGCAACACCAGGATAGCCTCTGGGCCGGCCTCGCCTCCGGCTCTCTGCAGGTGGTCGCGACCGACCATTGCGCCTTCACCACCGAACAGAAGCGCTTCGGCCTCAACGATTTCACCAAGATCCCGAACGGCACCGGCGGCCTCGAGGACCGTATGCCGATGCTGTGGACCTATGGCGTCAATACCGGCCGCCTGACGATGAACGAATTCGTCGCCGTCACCTCGACCAATATCGCCAAGATTCTCAACGTCTATCCGAAGAAGGGCGCGATCCTGGTTGGCGCCGATGCCGATATCGTCGTCTGGGACCCGAAGCGCTCGAAGACGATTGCCGCCAAGACGCAGCAGTCGGCGATCGACTACAACGTCTTCGAGGGCAAGGAAGTCACCGGCCTGCCGCGCTACACGTTGACGCGCGGCGTGGTCGCAATCGAGGAAGGCGCGATCAAGACCAGGGAAGGCCATGGCGAGTTCGTCAAGCGCGAGCCCTTCACCGCCGTCAACCGGGCGCTCTCCACCTGGAAAGAAGTCACCGCGCCGCGCAAGGTGCAGCGCAGCGGCATCCCGGCCAGCGGAGTTTGACGCTTGGTCAATCGGGAGGACGGAAAATCGGGCGTTTTTTCATCTTCTCCCCACAAGGGAGAAGGTGAAAGCTCACAACGAGACGTATTTCTCGAGGTCCGGCAGCAGAACGACGCTTTCCTGCTCGTTCGGGTCGGTGCGGGCGATGACCGCTGTCGCAGGCCGGTCGCTGAGGTTGGCGGGCAGGTGCGGAACGCCGGCCGGGATGTAGAACATCTCGCCCTCGCGAACGATGACGTGTTCCTCCAGCTGGTCCCCGAACCAGCAATGCGTTTCGCCCGAAACCGCATAGATCGCTGTCTCGTGCGAGGCATGGAGGTGCGCCTTGGCGCGGGCGCCCGGCGGAATCGTCAGCAGATGCATGCAGATGCCGGTGGAGCCGACTGTCTCGGCGGCAATGCCCTCAAAGTAGTTGAGGCCCTGTTTGCCGGCATAGGTATGGCCGGGCCGCACGATGCGGCAGGTGGGCTTCGATGAAACACTCATATAGTTCCTCCTTTGACTCGAGCCGCTTTGCGCCACGCACGCGCAGCGACGCCGCGAGAATATTTTTCAGAATAACACGCAATCCGTCACGACCGCGTGGCGAAAATCTAACTGGTAGGTGTTAATGACGTCATCGGCCGCTTCTGTCGTCTCCGCGCGGGACCTCTGCCTTACCTATGAGACGAATGACGGGCCGGTGCACGCGCTGAGCAATGTCGATCTCGACGTGAAAAAAGGCGATTTCGTCTCCTTCATCGGCCCATCCGGCTGTGGCAAGACCACCTTCCTTCGCGTGATCGCCGATCTCGAGCGCAAGACCTCCGGCGACGTCACGGTCAACGGCATGACGCCGGACGAAGCCCGCAAGGCTCGCGCCTATGGCTATGTCTTCCAGGCACCGGCCCTTTATCCCTGGCGCACCATCGAAAAGAACATTGCCCTGCCGCTGGAAATCATGGGCTACGCCAAGGCCGAGCAGGCCAAGCGCATTGCCCAGACGCTCGATTTGGTCAATCTCACCGGCTTTGAGAGAAAATTCCCCTGGCAGCTTTCCGGCGGCATGCAGCAGCGAGCCTCGATCGCCCGTGCGCTTGCCTTCGATGCCGACCTGTTGCTGATGGACGAGCCCTTCGGCGCGCTTGACGAAATCGTCCGCGATCACCTCAACGAGCAACTGTTGAAACTGTGGAAGCGGACGAACAAGACCATCTGTTTCGTCACCCACTCGATCCCCGAGGCGGTCTATCTCTCCACCAAGATCGTGGTCATGTCGCCCCGCCCCGGCCGCGTCACCGACATCATCGAATCCACTCTGCCGCTCGAACGCCCGCTCGGTATTCGCGAAACGCCCGAATTCCTGGAAATAGCCCATCGCGTCCGTGAAGGGCTGCATGCCGGTCACAGCTATGAGGAGTAGGATCACGTCATGAACGCGCAATTCCTCCTCTGGCTCGCCGGCGCCATGGCGATCTTCATCAGCGGCGCGACTGCCTCCCGCGCCTATATCAGCAACAACAATATCCTCACCCTTGTGTTAGCGCTTTTCCTCTATTGCATCGGCAATCTGATGATGGTGCGTCTGATGCGCGAGGGCGGATTGGGTCTGGCAATCTCCGCTTCGGCGATCGCCCAGCTCGTCGTCGTCAACATCATCGCCTTCGTCGTCTTCGGGGAACGGCTGAGCATGACGCAGCTTGCCGGCGTCGGCTTCGGCGTCGTCGCCATGGCTTTGATGATGTTTCCGGTGGAAGGGAAGATGTGACGATGGAGAAGGAACAGTTCTTCAAGCACAAGTTCATACCGGTGACGACGATCGTGCTGGCGATCATCGTCCTGTGGTACATCTTCGCCATCCTTCTCAACGCGCCATTCCAGCGCGACATCGACCGGCGCGGCAATGTCACCTCCGGCACGCTGGAATTCATAGACAAGACACTGTCCCAGCCGAAGCCGACCCTGCCGGCTCCACATCAGGTGGCGCAGAACGTGTTTGAAAATACCTTCCTTCGAGCACCGACCAGCAATCGCAGCCTGATCAACAATGCCTGGGTCACCCTGTTTCCAACGGCCGTCGGCTTCGCCTTCGGCACCATCCTCGGCGTGCTGATTGCGGTCGGCATCGTCCATCTGGTGGCGCTCGACCGCAGCCTGATGCCGTGGGTCATCGCGTCGCAGACCATACCGATCCTGGCCATCGCGCCGACGATCATCGTCGTGCTCGGCGCGATCGGCATCCAGGGCCTGATACCCAAGGCGCTGATCTCCACCTATCTGTCCTTCTTCCCGGTCACCGTCGGCATGGTCAAAGGGCTGCGCTCGCCCGAGGTCATGCATCTCGACCTGATGCGGACCTATAACGCCAGCAGCGCGCAGACTTTCTGGAAACTGCGCGTGCCGGCATCGATCCCTTTCCTCTTTACCTCGATGAAAGTGGCGATTGCCGCGAGCCTGGTCGGTACCATCATCGGCGAGCTGCCGACCGGCGCCGTCGACGGCATCGGCATCGGCAACAAGCTTCTTGCCGGCTCCTACTACAGCCAGACGATCGACCTCTGGGCCGCACTCGTTGCCGGCTCGATCCTCGCCGCGCTGCTGGTGACGATCGTCGGCATCGCCGCGCGCCTTGTCGACCGGTCCATGGGAGGGCGTGCGGCATGAGGTCGACCCGATTGTCCTGGCAGGTTGTGCTTGCACTTCTCCTCTGTCTCGTGGCGGCAATCATGCTGCCGCTGACGACGGCGGACGCGGCGGCGCCGTTCGGCAGTGGCGTCGTCGTCATGATCTTTCTGCTGATCGTCGCGGCCGGCGTCATTTCGCTTCTCGGCGCGCCGGCCCTTATCGCGGCCGTGGTGTTGTTCGTCGGCGCTCATGGCGCGGCATGGCTGCTGCTGTCGGGCATCACCGGCAATGAGGGCACTGCCACCCTTTCCTTCTTCCTGCTCATCGCCGCAGCCTGGCTGCTTGCCTGGCGTTGCGTCACCGTGCTCTCGACGGTGCGGCCCGACTCGGCTGCGGGCAATTATGGGCTGCGGCTGCTGATCCCCGCGATCTTCGGCGCCTGGATCCTCATCATATGGGAAGCCGCCGTCCGCGGCGGCGGCGTTTCCGCGATCCTGTTGCCGCCACCAAGCGCTATCGGCGCCACGATCGCCGGCTCGGTGCCGACCCTGTGGATCGACCTCCAGCAGACCATCTTCAAATCCGTGCTTTCGGGCTATGTCCTCGGCTGCGGCAGCGGCTTTTTGGTCGCGATCCTTGCCGATCGCATCGCCTTTCTTCGCCGCGGACTGCTGCCCATCGGCAATTTCGTCTCGGCGCTGCCGATCATTGGCGTTGCGCCGATCATGGTCATGTGGTTCGGCTTCGACTGGCAGTCCAAGGCTGCCGTAGTCGTCATCATGACCTTCTTCCCGATGCTGGTGAACACGGTTGCGGGCCTCGCCGCCGCCGGCAATATGGAGCGGGACCTGATGCGCACCTACGCATCGAGCTACTCGCAGACACTGTTCAAACTTCGATTGCCCGCCGCCGCACCGTTTATTTTCAATGCGCTAAAGATCAACTCGACGTTGGCGCTGATCGGTGCCATCGTGGCGGAGTTCTTCGGCACCCCCATGTCGGGTATGGGCTTTCGCATCTCGGTCGCAAACGGCCAGATGAATCTCGATCTGGTCTGGGCGGAAATCGCGGTTGCCGCGGTTGCCGGGTCTGTTTTCTATGGTGTCGTCGCCGTGATCGAGCGGATGACGACGTTCTGGCATCCGTCTATCCGTGGTGGACAGGCGTAGCCTAAGATCCCATCAAGGGATCAAGGCATAACTTCAGAGGGAAAAGGACAAAAAGCATGAAAAGACTGATGGTTACACTGATGGCAAGCGCATTTGCGCTGGCGGCCGCGCAGGCAGCCATGGCTGCCGACAAGGTGACGCTGCAGCTGAAATGGGTCGCGCAGGGCCAGTTCGGTGGTTACTACGTCGCCAAGGACAAGGGTTACTACAAGGATGAAGGGCTCGACGTCGACATCAAGCCGGGCGGCCCGGATATCGCGCCGGAACAGGTGATCGCCGGCGGCGGCGCCGATGTCATCGTCGACTGGATGGGTGGCGCTCTGGTCGCTCGCGAAAAGGGCGTTCCGCTGATCAACATCGCCCAGCCCTACGACAAGTCGGGCCTGGAAATGATCTGCCCGAAGGATGGCCCGGTGAAGACCGAAGCCGACTTCAAGGGCCACACGCTCGGCGTCTGGTTCTACGGCAACGAATATCCGTTCTTCGCCTGGATGCACAAGCTCGGCCTCAAGACCGACGGCGGCAAGGATGGCGTCAACGTCCTGAAGCAGAGCTTCGACGTTCAGCCGCTCGTCCAGAAACAGGCCGACTGCATTTCCGTCATGACCTATAACGAATACTGGCAGGCAGTCGATGCCGGTTTCAAGCCGGAAGACCTCATCGTCTTCAACTACACCAAGCTCGGCAACGACCTGCTCGAAGACGGTCTCTACGTCAATGAGACCAAGCTGAAGGACCCGAAGTTCAAGGCCGACATGGTCAAGTTCGTCCGCGCTTCGATGAAGGGCTGGAAATACGCCGCCGAACATCCGGATGAGGCCGCCGAAATTGTCATGGACAATGGCGGCCAGGACGAAAACCACCAGAAGCGGATGATGGGCGAAGTCGCCAAGCTGATCGGTAACGGCAAGCTCGATCCGAAGCTTTACGACCGTACGGTCGACGCGCTTCTCAACCAGAAGATCATCAGCAAGAAGCCGACCGGCGCCTATACGCATGAGATCACCGACGCCGCCCTGAAGTAGGATCGCAGTCGAAAAATCCAGGAAAACGCGCGAGGCCCCGCCTTGCGCGTTTTTTTCATTTTGTAACAGCAGCGATAAAAGGCTGGCTTTGTCGCCTCGTTTGCCTGAAAAGCCATGCGTCGATCAAGGATCGTAATACAAGCATCACGGTCCCGTGATTGATTCACGACGCGACGCACATTAGAATTATCCGACGGTAGAAAGCATTTTCTCGTTACCTTGCAGGTTTTGGAAATCGTTCCCACCTACAAGGGTAAATTGAGGATGAGGGACTTGCAGGCATGACAGACGGACATTGATCCGCCGGAAAGAGCCGGCACGTATATACCGATCCCCCGTATTCGCGACGGAAAAACGCGAAATCCCATGACACGAAACGCCGAACTGGAACTGAACGCATGGCCTTCACGCCGCATAGACTTCTGAGCACGACCGCAATGCTGTTCGCCCTGATGACGGCGCCTGCCGCCTTTGCGGAAGAACCTGTGGTCTCTGCACCCAAGCAGAACCTGCCGGCGATCGTGGTCACGCGGGCTGCGACACGCTCGCTGACGGACAAGGTTGT
>JAGWJK010001010.1 GCA_028865845.1 Rhizobiaceae bacterium | reverse complement strand
GATGAAATTGAGGAGCAGGCTGGTCACCACTTCATCGACGGAGAAGCGCAGCCGCAGCCAGAGCGGGATGAGGATCAGCACCATGCCGGCGATAGCGCCGATGACGAGCAGCAATGGTATCTGCAGCGGCGCCGGTAATCCGCCAAGCAGTTTGGAACTTGCGGCCGCGACGGCGATGGCACCAAGATAGAATTGTCCTTCCGCGCCGATATTCCAAAGCCTGGCGCGAAAGGCGACGGCGGCGGCGAGCCCCGTCAGCATCAGCGGCGTCGCCCGGGTCAATGTTTCCGTGGCCGAGAGGCGCGAGCCGAAGGCACCGATTACGATGCGCCAATAGGCTTCAAGGACAGGTGCTCCGGCAATGGCGATCAGGATGCCGGAAAGCGCGAGTGCCGCGACGACGGCGATGATGGGCGTGCCGACGAGCAGATAAAGAGGTCTGTGTTCGCGCCGTTCAAACCGCATGATCGGCCTCGTGCGCATGCTGCCATTCACCCGCCATCATCAATCCAAGCCCACGCGCGTCTGCGTCCTTGGCGTCGACCGACAGCGACAATCGGCCACCAACGATTGCCTGGATGCGATCGGCAAGCGCAATCACCTCGTCCAGATCCTCGGAGATCAGCAGCACGGCTGTTCCCTGCCGGCGCGCTTCGAGGAGGCGCGCATGCACGGCCGCGACTGCGCCCTCGTCGAGACCGCGTGCCGGTTGGGCGGCGATCAGGATGCGCGGCCGGTCGTGCAGATTGCGGCCGAGAATGAGCTTCTGCATGTTGCCGCCCGACAGAAGCCGCGTGCGGCTCGCCGGCGTTCCGCCGCGAACGTCAAACCCATCGATGATCTCCCTGGCGAAAGCCATGCCCGCCTTACGATCAACCAGTCCTCGTCGTGAAAAAGCCGGCGACGTGATACGCTCCAGCACCGCGTTTTCCCAGATGGCCATTTCACCGATCGCACCTTCATGATTGCGGTCTTCCGGGATGCGGCCGATGCCGGCCTCAACCACGTCGGCGACATCGAGATGGCCGACCGGCGCGCCGAACAGCAGGAGATCGCCGGAGGTTCGTGCCAACATTCCTGAGAGCAGATGCGCCAATGGCGTCTGCCCGTTGCCGGAAACGCCGATGATGCCGAGAATTTCGCCCTCGTGCAGCCTGAAGCTAACGGATTTCAGCCGATCGACGCCCCCAATGCGGACGGAGATATCGACCGCCTCGAGCGCGACTGCACCGGGTGTCGAAGGTTCGCGGACGGGTCGCGTCACGCGATGGCCGACCATCAGCTCGGCAAGCTCGGCCTTGCTGGTCTCTTTCGCGTGGCGCTCGGCGACCACGCGGCCCCCGCGCAAGACGACGATGCGGTCGGCTGCTGCCATCACTTCGTCGAGCTTGTGGGAAATGAAAATCAGCGACAGTCCCTGGCGCGCCATTTCCTTCAGCGTCTGGAACAGCCGCTCTGCTTCGATGTTGGTCAGCACCGCCGTGGGTTCGTCGAGGATCAGGATGCGGGCATCGTTATAAAGTGCTTTCAGGATTTCGACGCGTTGCTGCTCGCCGACGGAAAGATCGCCGAGCCTGGCATCGGGATCGACCTTCAGGCCGAAGCGCTCGGAAATCGCCATCAATTTGCGCCGCGCCGCGCCGGTCTCCGATCGCCAAGACCAGAAGGCTTCGGTCCCGGTCATGACGTTTTCGAGCACGGTGAGGTTCGGCGCCAGCGAGAAATGCTGGTGCACCATGCCGACGCCGGCCCGGATCGCGGCACGTGGCTTGCCTTGGGGCAATTCCGTACCGTCGATCAGGATGCGCCCGGCATCGGGGACATAATGGCCGAAGAGAATGCTCATCAGCGTCGTCTTGCCGGCGCCGTTTTCGCCAAGCAGCGCCACGACCTCGCCCTTGGCGAGGCTGAGGGAGATGTCGTCATTGGCAAGCGTTGCGCCGAAGCGCTTGCTGACGCCTAGGATTTCAAGCACGGCATCCGTCATGCGCTCAGCCCTGCGACTGCAAAACGATGCTGCCAGCGCTGTTCCGCTTCCAGCCTTTCCGCCAGCGACAGAAGCGTGCGTTCGCCGCCCATCGGCGCCATCAGTTGCACCGGCAGGGGCAGGCCGTCGTCGTCGGTGCCGAAGGGCAGGGTCAAGGCGGGAAATCCTGAAATATTGGCAAGCGAGGCAAGCGGCGCGAAAGCCGTCATCCGCGCCAGATGCAGATCCGTGTCGTCATGATCGGCGGGAAACGAACCGATCGCAAGGGGAGCCGATGACAGTATCGGCGTCAGGATGCAATCGACCTGATCGAAGAGAGCCCACATGTCCCGGCTGACCACGACCGCATCATTCAGCGAGTTCCAGAGAGCCGTGGCCGTCAACGCCTGCCCGCGCAGCGTGAAAGCCTGCGTCATCGGTTCCGCCAGTGACATGTCGAGGGTGAAGGCAGCGGCGTTGGTGGCCAGATTGGCAG
>JAGWJK010001009.1 GCA_028865845.1 Rhizobiaceae bacterium | reverse complement strand
AGAGCATGACGATGTTATGCCGGCGGCCTGCCCTCCCAGGCATCCTGCAGCAGCTTGCGAATGGACGCGCGGTCGATGGGCCGCGGATTCCAGTAGGGATTTTCGACCGCAATATCGGCGGCGCGATCGAGATCGACCTCGCTGAGACCCAAATCCTTCAGAGCCATCGGTGCACCAATCTCCTTGGCAAAATTCCAGAGCCCGTTGCCGACCGAACCGCCAAACATTTGCGCAACGGGCGCGAGAAGCTCCGTCTCGGCGAGCGCGTTGTACGCCGCCGTATGCGGCAGCATGATCGCATGCGTCTCGGCATGTGGCGTGTCGAAAGTGCCGCCGAGCGTGTGGCAAATCTTGTGATGCAAAGCCATCCCAACCGTGCCGAGCACGCTGCCGCAGAGCCAGGCGCCATAAAGCGCCTCGCTACGCGCGCGCGCATCCCTCGGCGATTTTACGATCTCCGGCAAACTCGTCTTGAACGCTCGAAGCCCCTCAAGCGCCATCAGCGTCGAGATAGGGTTGCGATCGCGCGCATATAGTCCCTCGACGGCGTGCGCCATGGCGTTCAACCCGCTGGTGACACTCATGCCGACCGGCAGGCCGAGCGTGAGCGTAGGATCGTAAATCACCACTTCCGGCAGGATGCGCTCATGCCGCACGGTCGTCTTGCGCCCGCCGTCCGTCTGGCCGAGGATCGGCGTCACTTCCGAACCGGCATAGGTCGTGGGGATAACGACTTGCGGCAGGTCGTTGCGGTAGGCAATCGCCTTTCCAAGCCCCGTCGTCGATCCTCCGCCAAGCGAGACAACGCAATCGGCCTCGATTTCGCGGACAACCTGCATGGCGCGCTCGGTGACCTCGACCGGCGTATGCATGACGGCGCCGGCAAAAACACCTGCGGCAAGCGAACCGAGCCGCACCGCCAATGCCTCGGCATCCGCCTTCTGCTGCGGGGTCGACAAAACCAATGCCCGCTTGCATCCGAGCTTCTCGATCCATTCGCCGGCAAGCGCGCTTTTGCCGTCGCCAAAGACGATATGCGCGGGGCTGCCGCTATAGATGAAATCGCGGCTCATGCTTCCGCTCCCTGTTTCGCGCGGGCCATCACGAAGGTGAAATCGAGCCGCCAAACGGAGGCACCGTCAGCACTTACACGTTGGAAATCGCGGATCAGCTCCCGCTTGACGCCAAAAATCGCGTCTTCGCCGAGATGAGGATCGCTGCCATCGTAAAGATGGGTCGTGATCGTTTCAAAACCCGGTGCCTTGACCATGAAATGCAGATGCGCCGGACGACGAAGCGGATAGCCCGCCTGCCGCAGCAGTTTACCGACCGGGCCGTCATCCGGGACGCCATAGCCTGCAGGTTTCACGGTGCGATAGTGGAAGGCGCCCTGCCCGTCCGCCTTGAAGACGCCGCGCAGATTGAATTCCGGCTGTAGATCTGGCTGCTGGTTTTCGTAATAGCCTTGCGCGTTGGCCTGCCATGTCATGATTTCCGCACCGGCGATCGGATGCCCGTCCAGGTCTTTGACATAACCCGAGACGTCCAGCCGTTCGCCGATGCCATCGAGAGAAATGGTCGCTCCTAGTGGCAATTTCGGTGCATCGGCACGAAAGAACGGTCCTCGCACGGTGTTTGGCGTCGCCTGTCTCGGCCTGCGCGTGTTGATCTCCTCCACCAGCGCGGAAACGCCGAACAGATCCGACAGCAGGACCCATTCCTGGCGGCGTTCATCGCAGGCGTGCCCGACCTCGGTCAGGAATTCGATTGCACTGCGCCAGTCGGCAGAGGTCGGTCTTAGTTCGCGAATGATCTCATGAAGATGCGCCACCACCACCGCCAGAATTTGCGGCAGCGGTTTGTCCTTCGATAGCGGAAGTCGCTGTGCGAAAATTTCGGACGAGTTGGTCTCGTTGAAATCCAACGCAATCGGACCCGGCGACATGCTCACTCCTCCGAAGCATTGCGGTTAGAGAGAAGCTAGCAGAGTGCCGCAACCATATTGATGATTTTGTTCTCGGTTAATATAACATATTGTTATGAAGATAGAAGAACGACATCTGGTCCAGCTTGCCGCCGTAGTGAAGACCGGCGGCGTGACAGAAGGCGCCGCACTTCTCGGCCTGGCCCAGCCTGCGGTTTCGCGCACGCTCTCGATGTTGGAAAAACGGCTTGGCGAACCCTTGTTCGTCAAGGGGCGGCGCCCGTTGCAACCGACGCCGCTCGGCCGCGCACTGGCCGAGCACGGCCAGATCATGCTCTCAGCCGCCCGCAAGGCATCGGATACCGTCGAAAGCTTCCGCGTCGGCAACAGCGGCGTCATCCGCATCGGCGGTACGCCCTTCTTCATGGACGGGCTGATTGCCGGCATGATCGCAGAATTCCAGAACCATCATCCTGACGTCCGCATCGACCTGACTTACGGCTATTTCGCGGATTTGCGCGCCGCCCTCAAGGCTGACCA
>JAGWJK010001008.1 GCA_028865845.1 Rhizobiaceae bacterium | reverse complement strand
TAACCCCCGCGTCCCAGCCGGCATGAACGATGGCGTCCAGTTCCGCCTGGCTTAGGGTCTGGCCGAAGTGGGCGCCGCCGATGACGAAGCGCGAGACCTTGAGGCCGGTCCTGCCGAGATTGGTGTATTGCATGCGTGCGGCTCCTTCGTCGGCAATGCGTTCAGAGCATCCGCGCCGCGTAGCGGGCGCCGGGATAGATGCAGGTCGAGATGCGTCGATAGAGATGCTTCCAGGCGATCCGACGCTGTTGCCAGACGGCAGGCCCCGAAACCGAGGGCGATATCGCGGCAGCGCTCGCGAATGCCGCCGTCGTCTCCGCATCGGCCTCGTAGACGCTGAGATAGCGCGGTCGATCCGTCGTAGCCGCCGGTTTCGTCCCCAATTCCTCGAATTCGTATTTTATGACGCGCGAATAGCGCAGGCCGTCGCCGGCATCGAGGCTCGTGTCGCTGCAATAGAACTCGCGGAAGGCTGCCTCGTCGGCTGCGCTCGCACCGGCAGGCGGATCGATGCCTTCCAGCACGATCGAGACCGGCGGTCCTTTCGATGGGCCGGACTCCGCAAGCTTGTTGCACATCAGCCGGCCCCATTGCTGCGGCCCGCGGCCGACCCCCATCCAGATCGGCGGCTCGGGCAGATAGTCGGGCCGCCAGCTGCCGGCGGGGTCTTCGGCGCGCACGACGAAGACCTGCGCGCCATGGCGGGTCGACCATTCATAGATCGACAGCCATTTCGGACCGAAACCGCCATTCGCGTCGGTAACAGAAAGTTCGTAGCGATAGGCGCGACGGATGCCGGGATTGTTGCGCACGACGTCAGGTGTGTGGACCTCGGTGTAGTAACGGCTGAACTCGGCGAGAACCGCCGGATCGGTATCACCAGCCGGGTCGATGCAGGTCATCTGCAGATACGGTTCGGCAAATTCCACGCTTTCGCTGTCGTCCATGCATTCCTCCAGACCGGCGGCAAAACGCGCCGGTATTCTCCGTCCAGAGACGTCATCCGTGATTTTATCGATAGCGTCCAATACCAACATGCGTTCCCATCGATAGCTTTCCGAAATCAAATGAAGGCGGCATTCGCCGGTCTATCGATTTCGAAAAGCTATCGAACGCTACCTGACATGGTATTGGACGCTATCGAAGAAAGCTGGCCCAGTAGCGGTGAGATTGGGAGGCAAGCTTGATGATGACGGCGAAGTGCCGACAGGGCACGACGAGATTTCCATCCGACGACCGATCGGACGCTGCCGAGCCGCAAAGCTGTCCCGGGACGATCAGGCCTTATCGATGGAGATTGCCATGCTGCGCATGACAATCACGCGCATCCCGCAGATGATCGTAGTCATATTGATGGTGACGATCATCGCCTTCGTGATGGTGAACCTGCTTCCCGGCGACGTCATTTCCGTCATTCTCGGCGATCAATATACGCCGGAAGCCGCGGCCGAAATCACCAAGGAACTGGCGCTCGATCAACCCATTCCCGTGCGTTACCTGATCTGGCTGTGGCATGCGATCCACCTCGATTTCGGCACGTCGCTGGCAACCCATGTATCGGTGATGGAATCGATGCTGCAGGACGCCCTGCCGACGGTCGAGTTGGTGATCGGCGCGATGCTCGCCGCCGTCATCCTGGGTTCGGCGCTCGCGATCGGCGCGGTGGTCAGCCGCAATCCCTGGATCGATCGTGCCGGCACGGCGCTGGCGCTCGTCTGCACGTCGCTTCCCAATTTCATCCTGGCGCTGATCGTCACCACCATCTTCGGCGTGCAACTGCACCTGATCCCGACAATCGGCTGGGCCGATCCAGCCGATGCCGGCTGGGGCGCCAACCTGCGCGCCATCATCGTGCCGTCGATCATCCTGGGCCTGACGATCTTTCCGAGCATCATGCGCATCTTCCGCGCCGAGCTGCAGGAGCAGCTGGAATCGGAAGAATATGTCACGCTCGCACGTATGAAGGGCGTCACCGGATGGGGGCTGATCTGGCGGCATGTGGCACGCAATTCGGCCTTCGGTCTCATCACCGTCGTCGCCGCCGGCTTGGGGCCGCTGGTCTCGGGCGCCGTCATCCTCGAAAACATCTTTGCTATACCCGGCCTCGGAACCCTGCTGTTCCAGGGTATCCAGTTGCATGACTCTCCGGTCGTCGTCGGATGCGTGACGATCGTGGCCGTCATAGTCGTATTGTCCAATTTGGGAGCGGATCTGGCCTATGCCCTCCTTGATCCGCGTGTTCGTGATGCCCTCAATCGTTGAGCTCTCCGCCGTCAAATCCAAGCAGGCAACGGCCGTAATGCCGGTGCCGGCCCGCATCTCGCTGTCGGATGCCGATCTCGAATGGGTCGCGACCGGCACACGGGTGATATGGCGCAGGAAGGCGCTGCGCACCCTGCGGACTTTGCGCGATCCCGGTGTCGCGGTGCCGGCCGCCGTTCTTCTCTTTATTGTGCTCGCCTGCT
>JAGWJK010001007.1 GCA_028865845.1 Rhizobiaceae bacterium | reverse complement strand
GCAAGACGCGAATTCTTCTGCCGGGGGACCCGCCAAGCCCGGCGGCCATCCCAACCGGCTGTCGGTTCCATCCGCGCTGCCCCATGGCGAAAGATATCTGCACGACCACGGAACCGCCGCTGCAGTCCGTCGGTGACGAACATTCCGCCGCATGCCATTTCGCGCGGCCCTGGCCAATCAAGCTCAAAGAATTCGACGACGCCATGCCCGGCAATTGAGCTTCACGGGACGTTCTGCGAATGCCGTTTCACATCGACCAAAGCATGATCTCCGCCTACCTGCAGGTGATCATGATCAATATCCTCCTGTCTGGCGACAATGTCATCGTCATCGGCATGGCAGCGGCCGGACTGGATCCTCCGTTACGCAACAAGGCGATCGCCGCAGGGATTGCCGCTGCCGCCATCATCCGCATCCTCTTTGCGATTGTCGCTGTCCGACTGCTCGATATCACCGGCATTGCTCTCTTCGGTGGCCTGTTGCTACTTTGGATCTGCTGGACGATGCTCAGGGATTTGCTGGTGCCGCATGGTCAGGAGACGGACACGTCGACGCGTAATATCGGCGATACGGAAGCAACGGGGTCAAAATTGTTCCGCCACGCGATAACCCAGATCATCGTCGCGGATGTCTCCATGTCGCTCGACAATGTCCTGGCGGTTGCAGGCGCAGCCGGACGAACCATGAGTGCATTGATTTTCGGTCTGGTTCTCTCGGTGCTGCTGATGGGCGTGGCATCGTCGTTCATCGCCGCAGTTCTGCATAGGTATCGGTGGATCGGCTGGATTGGCCTTGCCGTCATCACCTATGTCGCAATCGGCATGATCTGCCGTGGTGGTGAACAATTGCTGCCGCTGCTGGCGTGAGTGCATGAGTGACCTCGAAACCCGGTCGTTGCATTGACTGTTGTGGTCCGCTCGCGCCATTTGGCCACCGTCTTCGGGTTCAGGCAGCAGCGGGCGGCAAGGGAGCGGGTGCTCTGTTGCGACGCCTGGAGTTCGGCTCGCAGACGCGGCGTCGTGCTGGCGCTGCCGTGAAGAACACTTCCCATAATGCATCCTCTTCCTGGCCACTCAGGATCAATGATGCACCATCACACTCAGGGACCACACACCTAGGCATTTCTTGCAAGCCTCACTTCATCCTTGTGCTCGCCGAATGAGGCAATCTGCGTAAGATCCCGAGCGGCGGCAGCAGATGCGATGGCGTTCCAGGACATGAGCGCAATCTCCTGGCGCTCTTTGTCACTAAGCGGCCTGGAGTTGGCGCGCCGCCATTTCAGCGTATTTCGGATGCCGCCGCCGATATATCCAGCAAGGGTTGAGTCCGGCACGTCCGAGAGCAGGCCCTCCTCGCGCGCCGCGGCCATGACGCTCACGGAATATCGGGTCACCACATCGAAAATCTCGGCCAGTTCCTGGGGCGTAATCAGCGGTACGTTAGACAGATATTCGAACAATATCGCCCTGTTCGGATCGTCCCATATGAAGTCGATATAGTCGTAAATATAGCGGAAGATGCGCTCTTCCGCAGTGAGTTCTATAGACGGAGGGAGGATCAGAAGAGTGCCGATGGTCTCCGAAAGCTGCCGGTAGACACCTCTGATCAAATCGTCCTTCGATTTGAAATAGTTATAGACGGAGCCCGTGGCCACGCCGGCGCTTTGCGCGATGGCGGACATCGAACACTGAAGACCGTTCTCGACGATCAATTTTGCGGCAGCTTCGAGAATGCGACCGCGGCGCTGAGGATCTAATTCCATTCTGAATGAACGTTCATTCGTTTGTCACGGTCGGAAGCTAACAGTCGGCGTGCCACTACGCAAGGCCGATCGCGCACATATCGCTGCGGTCTGCCGCAAACGGGAGCACCATCGTGACCGAACCCCTTACCTTCATCCATCTCACAGACCTTCATATCGGGAATCCCGATGTTCAGGATGACCATCTTTACTCGGACACCTCGACCACGCTCGAGACGATTCTCGCCGAGGTGAAGCGGGTCGTTCCCAAGCCTCGTTTCATCGTGGCGAGCGGCGACCTGACCAACAGAGGCGACATCGCGTCGTATGAAGAGCTGAAGCGTATCCTCGCAGAGGCAGACCTCGATATTCCCGTCCTTTTCGCATTGGGCAACCACGACAGACGCGAAGGCTTTTATCGCGCGATGCTGGGCCATGGAGACGACAATACGGCGCCTTACGACCACGCCGCGATCATAGACGGTATCCACATCATCGTTCTCGACAGCAGCGCGCCGTACAAGATCGGCGGCACGTTCGAGCAGGGGCAGGCCGAATGGCTGGAGGCCGAGCTCGACAACCATATCGACCTTCCGAAACTGCTTGTGATGCATCATGCGCCGGCGCTGGACGACAATCCGGACATGGAATGGGAGTCGCTGTCCATCGCCGACACCGAAACGCTCCATCGCCTCGTTGCCGGCCGCAATGTCGTCGGCATCCTC
>JAGWJK010001006.1 GCA_028865845.1 Rhizobiaceae bacterium | reverse complement strand
ACGACGCCATCGTCGAAATCGAAAACATCGCCCGTCACATCAAGATGGGCAAGACGCCCTATCGCGCCGCGATCGACGCCGCCGACGAAATTGGTCTTGCCGTCATCGCCACGACCTTCACCATCATCGCCGTCTTCGTGCCGGTTTCTTTCATGCCGGGCATCCCCGGCCAGTACTTCATCCAGTTCGGCCTGACGGTCGCCTTCTCGGTGTTCTTCTCGCTGCTGGTCGCGCGCCTGATCACGCCGATGATGGCCGCCTATCTGATGCGCGCCGAGGACGGCGTCGACGACCATCACGATAATGATGGCCTGTTCCTGCGCGGCTATACGCGGTTGGTAAAGATCACCACCAGGAAGTGGTACACGCGTTATCCGACGCTCGTCGCCGCGTTTGCCTTCTCCGTCGCCTCCGTCTTTGCGCTGATCATGTTCGTGCCCGGTAGCTTCATTCCGCCGGACGATTCCTCGCGCATCGTGCTTTCGGCCGAATTACCGCCGAATGCACGTCTTGACGATACGGGACAGGCGACCGACGAAATCTACCGGCGCGTGAAGGATATCGACGGCGTCGAGAATGTCTTCGTCCTCGGTGGCGCTTCGCCCAAGGGTGATCTGGAACTCCGCCGCGCTACGGTGACGTTGACGCTGCAGAAGCTCGATCAATCCCTCGTCAAGAAGCTGGCCAACGACGTGCTCGGATCGCTTCCGGTCATCGGACCGCGTCTGCCGAAGGTGACCGTGCACGGCCGTATCCGGCCGCAGTGGGAGGTCGAAAAGGAAGTCTTCGCCAAGCTGCGCTCCATTCCGGATGTCCGCATCACCAAGCTCAACGATCGTGGCGACCGCGACCTTACCTACAACTTCCTGTCGCGTGACGATAAGGATCTGAACGAGGCCGTCGGCATTCTCGAGGCGAACCTGCGCGCTGATCCGACGCTCGCCAATGTCAGCGCCGACGGCGCCCTGCCCCGGCCGGAACTGCAGATCTATCCGCGCAAGGACGAAGCGGCGCGTCTCGGCATCACGCCGCAGGCGATCTCCGACACCGTGCGTGTGGCAACCATCGGCGATATCGACGCTTCTCTCGCCAAGATTTCGCTCGATGACCGGCAGATCCCGATCCGGGTGCAGGCCGCGATCGGCATGCGTCGCGATCTTGCCGCGATCCGCGCGCTACGCATCCAGACCGGCAACGGCACAGGCGCGACGGTGCCGTTGTCGAGTGTTGCCGATATCGACTATTCGGAAGGCCTTTCGTCGATCAAGCGCAACAACCGCTTCCGGGTGGTGGCGATCGGCGCCGACCTGCCGCAGGGCGTTGCGCTTGATACCGCATCGAGCCACTTCCTCAATATCGTCAAGGAAGCAAAGATCCCGGCAAGCGTCCATCTGGCCGAAAGCGGTGACACCAAGGTCCAGAAGGAAATGATGCAGAGCTTCGGCAATGCCATGCTCATGGGTCTGCTTCTGGTTCTGACCGTGCTGGTGCTGCTGTTCAAGAACGTCATCCAGCCCTTCACCATTCTGCTGTCGCTGCCGCTGGCAATCGGCGGCGTGGCACTGGCGCTCATCCTGACCGGCAACGCGCTATCGATGCCCGTCATGATCGGCATCCTGATGCTGATGGGTATCGTCACCAAGAACGCCATCCTGCTCGTCGATTTCGCCATCGAAATGATGCATCAGGGCATGCCACGGCTGGAAGCGGTGATCGAAGCCGGCCGCAAGCGCGCACGCCCGATCATCATGACCTCCATCGCCATGTCGGCCGGTATGTTGCCCTCGGCTCTCGGTGTCGGCGAAGGCGGTTCATTCCGCGCGCCGATGGCCATCGCCGTCATCGGCGGCATCATCGTCTCCACGGTGCTAAGCCTGGTCGTCGTGCCCTCGTTCTTCCTGATCATGGACGACCTGTCGCGGCTGATGGCCTGGTTGTTCAGCGGTCTCGTCGGCAAGAAGGACCGTGACGACGTGGTGATGACGACGGAAAAGCTGGCCGAGGCTGTCGCGGAAAACCGCAAGTCGCTGGCGACGCTTGAAGAGCGCCTCGGCAATGTCGAGGCCAAGGACGCCCCGCAACAGCACGGTGTGCCTGCGGCAAGGACCAATGTCCTGAAGCTGCCGCCGTTTGCGGCCGAGTGACTTCTCCCTTCTCCCCAGCGGGGATAAGGTGCCCGACAGGGCGGATGAGGGGGCCTCCACACGGTAAGATCTGCCCTTAGCTCGCGCTCAGAACGCTCGAAGCTACGCTTCGCGCCACCTTCTCCCCGCTGGGGAGAAGGAATTTAAAGCCCGCCCTGCACTTTCAGAAAATCGACGATCGCGCCGAGACCGTCGCCGCGCTTCATGTCAGAAAACACGAAGGGCCGTGCGTCGCGCATGCGGGTCGCATCACGATCCATGACATCGAGATCGACCTCAACGAAGGGCGCGAGGTCCTTTTTGTTGATGACGAGAAGATCGGAT
>JAGWJK010001005.1 GCA_028865845.1 Rhizobiaceae bacterium | reverse complement strand
GGCATGAGCAGTCGGTGAGCGCTGAAACCGATCGAAATCGTGCCCTTGTTGAGCGATGTCGTATCTGAGATCGCCCTATCCACCTCCTGAAAGCATTTTAGGGTGATCCTGATCTTCGCGATCAAATCGACCGCAGATGGCGCCACCTGCACATTGTGCCCGTCCCGGATGAAAACGCGAGTGCGGCAAAGCTCTTCGAAGGATTGTATCTGCGTCGAGACCGACGGTTGGCTGATACCTAGATCCTCAGCCGCGCGTGAAAATTTGCCGGTACGGGCAAGTGCCTCGACCGCCCTGAGTTGCGCAAGCGTCACCGATGGCATCCAGATCCCCATGATAGATTTCGGCCCCGCCGATCTCCATAAGTTGCCTTCCGCCTCGACGCAATAATCTCGCGAGCCACCGTCTGGTCCGTTCCACCAGATATCAACGCTGCATGGCCTTGTTCGAAAAGCGCGACAGGACCCAAAGGACGATAAGCGTTGCTGCACCAAGGATCGTCGTCAGCGTTGCAGCATCGAATATCGCACCGCGATCAGACAGTGCAAAGATGTTGACTGGTAAGGTCACCCAGCCCGGCGGATAGACCATGACAGTCGCACCAAGTTCGCCCATCGACAGCGCAAAGCTCAGGCTAAAGGCGGCGATCAGGTAGGGCATGAGCAGCGGCAGAGTGATGCGTCGCAGGCGATAGAAGGGCCTCGCGCCCAGGCTTTCGGCAATCTGCTCGCATTCGGCTGGCAGGCGCGAAAGACCTGCCGTGACATTGCCATAGGTGAACGCCGATATCAGCACGAAATGCGCGATCAGCACGATCATCCGCGTTCCGTTCAGAAGAATGGGCGGCTGGCTGAAGGCAACGAGCAGACCGAGGCCGATCGACACGGACGGCACGGCGCTCGGCACAAAAAACAGAAGATCGAGGATGCGTTTCGGCAGTGGCTTGAGTGAGCGCAGCGCCAGAGCGGCCCATGTGCCTGTGACAAGTGCTGCGACACTTGCAATGGCACCCGTGGCAATACTTGCCTTCAGGCTATCGAAGGAATCGCTGGTGAAGGCATTCGCATAGTGAATGAGCGTGAGCTTGCTCGGAAGAATATCGTTCCACTGACCGCTGATGCTGGCAAGTGCAATGACGGCGATCGGCAGACCATAGACGATGGCAAAAAGCGGAACTGCGACGAACCAAACCAGAAAGCGACCGGATTTAGACCAGACCAGCACGGCGGCCTCCAAAATGCGCAATCGCTACGCGATAGAGACTGTAAAGACCGAGCGACAACGCGACGTTGACGACGGCGATGACGCAGGCGGTCTGATAGTCGAATTCCTGGATAGCCTTGGAATAGATCAGGACGGGCAGAGTGATGACACCCTTGGCACCGATAAAGAGCACGATGCCGAATTCATTGACGGTGAGCAGCAGACAAAGGCTTCCGCCGGCAACCAAGGCAGGCATGGCGGGCGGCAGGATGATCTGACGGACGATGCGCCAGGGCCTGGCGCCGAGCGAACTTGCAACCTCGATCTGCGCCTGATCGATCTGCGAGAAGGTCGCAAGCAAGGGACGCATGACGAAAGGCGTATAGACGGTCGTCTCGGCCAGGATGACACCCCATTGCGAGTAGAGGAAATCGACCAGCGGCAGATCGAGATGCAACAGCGTCATGAGTGAATCATTGAGAAGCCCGGCAGAGCCGTAGATGAAGGTGAAGGCAAGCGTCACCAGAAAGGTTGGCAAAGCAATCACCGTATCGATCAGACGGCCGCAAAATCGTGCCCCCGGAAAGGGAATGAAGGCGATAACGATCGAGAAGATGAAGCCAAGCACCAGGCAGCCGGCGGTCGAGCCGAGTGCTATGATGATCGTGTGCATCAATCCATCATGGAACTCACGTGAGGCAAGCACCGTGCCGAACGCAGCAAACGAAACGGTACCGGCGTCGCCGAGCGATTGCCGCAGGATGAGGCCGAGCGGATAGAAGAATAGCACGCCAAGAACGATTAACGGCGGCAGTATCCAACCCCCATCCCAGCGAGAGTCCCGGCTCGATGCGGCAGTTGCGACATCAGCCATGTTTGCTGTCCTCAGGCACCAGGGTCACGTCGGACGGATTGAAGTGGAGGTGAAGCTCGGCACCGGGTACCGGCGGCTGATGCATCGGTACTGAGGTCACACGGACCTCATGGCCTTCGACCTCGAGCGTGACACTATGCGTGTCGCCTTGCCATTGCACACTGCGCACGGTTCCGGTCAGCTTGTTATAGTCCGCCATCGGCGGGTCGAGCCGGAAATCATGTGGCCGGGCGCAGAGAAGGCAATCGCTGCCCTGCGGCAAACGGTGATGGTTGCGGGCGATCAATTCGCGCCCTCCAAACGTCACGCTGGCCCGATCGCCGTCGAGAGGCTGCAGGTTTTTGACTGAAATGAGGTTTGCTCGCCCGAGAAATTCGGCGGCAAAGCGGTTCG
>JAGWJK010001004.1 GCA_028865845.1 Rhizobiaceae bacterium | reverse complement strand
AAATCGAATCCCCGATGGTCACGCGCAGCTCCGGCAATCCCGATCTGGATAACGCTACGGTTGCCGCCATACGGCGCGTCGGATCCTGCCCGCCAATTCCCGAGGAAGCCGGCCGGGCGAGCTGGGTCTTCACCGCTCCAGTCTTGATCCGCTAAAGCACCGGAAAAATATGATGAAAATTATCAACTTTATACTTTACTGTAAAAATCAAGTTTAATAAGGTCCCCCTGCGCTCGCCGGAATCGAGTGCGCAAGAGCAACCAGCAAACGGGTGATGCATGGCGCGTAAGGGGAAGAGGGATTCGGGCCGGGATGTTCGCGAGGTGCAGGAGCAGTCGCGCGAAGCCGGAAAATCCGGTCTTGACGGACGCAGCTTTCTCTATGTCGGCGGTCGCGATTGCCAGGTGGCGCATTTACGGCAGATCGCTAGCAATTTCGGCGCCGAGCTCATTCACCACGACGGAGGGTTGCGCGAGGCGGTCTCCCGCATCGATACGGTTTTGCCCTCGGTCGACTGCGTCTTCTGCCCGATCGACTGTATTAGCCACGATGCCTGCCTTCGGGTGAAGACCGGCTGCAAGAAGTTCGGCAAGGCTTTCATCCCCTTGCGCAACGGCAGCAAGTCGAGCCTGGAGCGGGCGCTGCAGACGATGAAAGAACGAGACGCCTCCCGATGACTGACGAAGGCCCTGACGGGTTCATGATGATCGGCCTGCACAGGCTGACCTCGCGGAATGGCGAAGATATGGTACCGGAACTTTATGAACTGCTGGCGCAGCGCGCCGAACAGCAGGCGATGCGGGCCTCCAATGTCGTGATGTTTCCGATCTGGGCGGCACGATTTCCCGGCGAAAGGCCGAAGACCCCGCTCGACGTTTCGGCAAGAGACGGCACGAATGTCATTGCCTTTGCACTGCGGTCGGGCAAGACTGACGAGCGCCGAAAAAAGGTCTGAGGTATTCTCCAATGTTTATCGCCATGAACCGCTTCAAGGTCGTGCTTGGATCGGAAACCGCTTTCGAAGCCATTTGGAAAGGCCGGGATTCACGTCTGCCGGAAGTTCCCGGATTTATCGAATTCCGCCTGCTGCGTGGCCGCAAGAACGACGAGGAAGGCTATACGCTCTTCTCGTCGCATACGCTTTGGGCGAGTGAAGAGGATTTCCAGAACTGGACGAAGTCCGAGAATTTCCGCATGGCGCATCGCAATGCCGGCGACAACAGGGCGATGTATTGGGGACCGCCGCAGTTCGAAGGCTTCAACGTCGTCGAGGGCATCTAGCCTCCGACTGTGTTCATGCGACGATGCGCTTCGTTGCGGCTAGCCGGGCGTTCTCTCGCTGCTCCGGAAAAATGCTCCGATCGCGACGACAACCCATCCCGCGATCATGCCGAAGCCGCCGGTCGGGGCTGCAAGCGGGAATAGCGAGGTTCCGCCGAAATGGCGGTTGACGAGATCGCCGGCAAAAATCAGCGTCCCCAGGCCTAATAAAAGTGCCGCCAATGGCGCGGTGCGGATACGGTCATAGCCCGCATAGAGCGCAAGCAGGGCGGGCGCATGTGCAAGGCACATGGTCGAGGCCGAACCCAGGAAATGCGTATCGCCGCCATGGGATGCGGCGGCGGCCAGTGCAACGCCGGCGGCACCGATAACCCCGGTGAAAAACAGCGTGAGGGGACGAATTGCAGTAGCGAGGCTCATGTCTCGACCTATTCCCGATTTTGCATGTGGAAGGCGAGCCGTTCGATGGGCTCCCAGATGATTGCCCGCAACTTCTCGTTTTCGATCGTCTCATCCATGGCGCGGCGGAAGCAAAGCAGCCATTCGTCGCGTTCCGCAGGGCCGATGGCGGCGACGAAATGCCGGCTGCGCAGCCGCGGATGGCCGCGCTTTTCGATGTAGAGCTGCGGGCCGCCAAGGTAGCCGGTCAGGTATTCGTAGAATTTCTCCTTGGAACCTTCGAGGCTCGGCGGATGCACGGCGCGGCAACGCGCGGCTTCGGGAAGCGTGTCCATCAGCTCGTAGAAACGGGTCGTCAGCGCTTGTACGGTCTCGTCACCGCCGATCGCCTGGTAGAGGGTGATGGTGTCTTCGCTCACATGCCGGTCCCTGTTCGTCTCGCCCTAAATGGCAAGCCGGGAAGCCGATCGCAACCGGGGATGCCGGTCATGCGGCGTTTCGGCGCTGTTTTCAGGCTATTCGGCTGCGTGCAGCTGAAAGCCATCACTCTCTCCAGCCACCAGTTCCAGCGGCCAGATCCTGTTGCGCGCGCCTTTCGGATAGAAGTGGCCGTAGGCCGGCATGCTGGCGAGAAGGGTCTCGGCCAGTTCGACGCCGAGATCGTGCAGCGACATGCGAAAACAGGTCAGGGCCGGCTGCAGGAACTTGGCCCGCGGCTCCTCGCGAAAGCCGATAACGGCAACGTCGCGGCCGGGAGTGACGCCTGCTTCCATCAGACGACGATAAAGGCCGA
>JAGWJK010001003.1 GCA_028865845.1 Rhizobiaceae bacterium | reverse complement strand
TTGCCGGGGTCTCTTTCATCAAAAGCCGACCGGTGATGATGGGCACCATCTCGCTCGATCTTTTCGCAGTGCTGCTCGGTGGCGCGACCGCGCTTCTGCCGATGTTCGCCCGCGATATCCTGCATGCCGGCCCCTGGGGACTCGGCTTGCTGCGCGCAGCACCCGCGATCGGTGCCCTGGTGATGTCGATCTGGCTGGCGCGCAATCCGCTCCAAAGCGGCGTCGGCAAGAAGATGATGCTCGCGGTCGCGACCTTCGGCGTCGCCACCATCGTTTTCTCTCTTTCGAGCAACATCCTGCTCTCCGTCGCGGCGCTGCTGGTTGTTGGGGCCTCGGACACGGTTAGCGTCGTGGTGCGCAGCTCGCTGGTGCAGTTGCTGACGCCGGATAATATGCGCGGCCGCGTCAATGCGGTGAATTCGCTGTTCATCGGCACGTCCAACCAGCTTGGCGAATTCGAATCCGGCATGCTCGCCAGCGCGCTCGGGCCAGTGCTTACCGGCATCGTCGGCGGCGTCGGCACCATCGTCGTCGTCCTGCTCTGGATGCGGTTGTTCCCGGATCTGACCAAAGTGAAGACGCTGAAGGGCTAGCTCCGTCAATCCCGGCGCTCGTCGACATCGGTTACGCCCGCATCGCGTCGCAGATGGGCGCCGAGCGATGATAGGTCCTGGCGCTTCGGCTCCGCCGGCGCAAAATGCAGTGCGTTCGCCAATCTCCTCGCCACGTGCACAATCCATCCTCCGACATTTTGGGATGAGATTCTTTCATGAATATTTCTCATCTGTCGATCCCCGTTGCGAGTTGATGTAGGCTGAGAGTACCCCGAGCTTATCGGAGCGAATAATGAAGTCTGCCTTCCCATAACATGAAGGATTTTCATGATGGCGAGACCGCTGCCGCAACTGGCCGTACTGCAGGCATTCTGTGCGATAGCCGACACTGGTGGCTTCAGGCGTGCTGCCGAACGCATGGGTCTGACGCAGACCGCGATCAGCCATCAGATCTCCCAGCTTGAGGGATGGATCGGCGGCAAGCTTTTCGAGCGTGGTCGAAGCGGCGCCCGGCTGACGCCGCTCGGCGAGCGCCTGCATCCGGCGATCGCGCAGACGCTCTCCCACCTGGAAGCGGCACTGCATCAGGTGAGGGCGAGCGTTTCGGTCCGAAGCCTGCGGGTTGCGGTGACGCCAGAGTTTTCCAGCCAATGGCTGGCATTGCGCCTGCCGGCCTTCTGCCAGCGCTACCCCGATATCGAAATCAACATGACGGTCGGTTACCAGCGCCCGGCTCTCGGCGATGACGGCGTCGATCTGGCGATCTGGCTTGGACGGGCCGAGACCGGCCTCGTCGTGGAAGAGTTGCTGGCGGACGAGGAGTATGTCGTCAGTTCCCCTGACCTCTCCGCAAGATTGCCCAGGCGCAACGCAATCCGTGCCGCGCCCTTGCTGCAGTATGCCGGCATGCGGCATACGGCCTTGGATTGGCAACGCTGGTATGAGCAGATCACCGAGAATGACAAGGGCGAGGGGCTTGCGGATTTCGATATAGGTGAGGCGGTCAGAGACGGGGCTTTGTTCGGCTCCTTCGCTGATATGCTGGAGGCCTGCAGGCGGGGTGAAGGCTTTGCGCTGGTCCGCAGCTCGTTGGTGGCGAATGACATTGCGGCCGGACGGCTGGTCCGGTGCTTCGTCGAGGTTCAGCCGGCGGCTGTCAGCTACAACCTGCTCTATCTGCCCAACGCCCTGCAGAATCCTTCCGCGTCGCTCTTTCGAAACTGGCTGATGTCGGAGATCGGCCGCAGCGTCTAACCGAGGCTGCGCTCCATTTTTTCAGACGAAGTGCATCCGATGTCGGAAACGGCTATAGTCGATCGTTCTTTGAAGGCTGAAACAAAACAGAGGAGGTTTAGATGCCTTATGTCGATGGTTTCGTTATCGCCGTTCAGAAAGACAAGCTCGAAGCCTACAAGGCACTGTCGCGCATCGCCGGCGACGTCTGGATGGGATATGGCGCGCTCAGCTACGTCGAGTCGGTCGGTGACGATGTGCCCTATGGCACGTTGACGTCTTTTCCGCGCGCCGTTCAGGCCAAGGATGACGAGCTCATCATCTTCTCCTGGATAACCTATGAATCGCGACAACACCGCGATGCCGTGATGGAAAAGGTCATGGCCGACGAGCGGCTGAAGGACGAGATGGAGAACATGCCCTTCGATGGCAAGCGCATGATCTTCGGCGGCTTCGATATCTTCCTCGAGCTCTGAGCGATCACGGCTTTTGCAGGCGGACTTGACTTTCGCGACGATGCGAACGACCTCATGCGGGTCGTTGTCATCAATGCCGGAAGACGCCATGCCGCAAACCGTCCTCACGCTGTCCACCCATGGTCAGGGGCTCTATGAGTTTACTGGCCAGGCCGCGACGTTCGTTCGGAACGCCGGCGGAGACCGCACCGAAAGCGATAAGAGTTGCGATGC
>JAGWJK010000045.1 GCA_028865845.1 Rhizobiaceae bacterium | reverse complement strand
TATGCCTGGCAGCAGAATCTGCCCTGCAACGGACATTCCCTTGCCCGCTTAAAGAGCCAAACGTCGCCTTGTGCCCTTTGGTTCCGGAAATTCTCCCCTAGCGGAAGGTGCCTCAACCGGCGTGTAGCCACTTGACGCGCGCTGCAACTTCACTAACTAATGGTGGTGTTTCCGCGCCTCCTGACATCGGTTGCGGACAGAACTTTGGTGCCGGGCCCCTCTGGCGAGAGTTTTAACGGCGCTCTCGCGATGTCGGTACCGCCTGCAGATGAGCCGGCGGACTTCTTTCAATGACTAGCTCGACCATGCCTCGCCCGCATGCCGTCTTCGGCGTGGGGTTGTGCCCTGTTTTCGGAAATTCCCCATTCTTCTTCGTGGAGGCACGTCGATGACGCCTCCTGCCTCCCACAGATCAGCGCTCGGCTATTTCGTCTGGGCCTTCATCGTCACCATCGCCGGCCTCATCCTCGGCGGCCTACTCGGCTGGAACATGACCGGCACTCTCGGCGGCATGGCAACGGCGTTTTTCATCTGCACGGTGCTTGCCGTGCTGGAAATTTCGCTTTCCTTCGATAACGCCATCGTCAACGCCAACAAGCTCAAGGAGATGACGCCAGTCTGGCAACATCGCTTCCTGACCTGGGGCATCGTGGTCGCCGTCTTCGGCATGCGAATCGTATTTCCGCTGGCGATCGTCGCCATCGCCGCGCATATCGGCCCCTGGGAAGCGTTGAAGCTCGCAGCAGCCGAACCGGAGCAATATGCGCAGATCATGCATGACGCGCATCTCCCGATCGCCGCGTTCGGCGGAACCTTCCTGATGATGGTCGGCCTCACCTATTTCTTCAATCGCGAGAAGGAGGTGCATTGGATCGTCAGCCTTGAGAAGGCGATGGCCCATTTCGCCACGATCAAGGGGATCGAGATCGCGTTCGTCCTCATCCTCGTGCTGATCTTCTCGTCTCTCCTTGGCGGTGACGATGCGACGACCTTCCTCTATGCCGCCGTCTACGGCCTTCTGACCTTCCTGCTGGTGGAAGTGCTGAGCGGCTTTCTCGACGCCTCGCAGAAAGCCATGAGCGCTGCGGCCAAAGGTGGTTTCGGCGCCTTCCTCTATCTGGAAATACTCGACGCCAGCTTTTCCTTTGATGGCGTCATCGGCGCCTTCGCGCTGACGCAGAACCTCTTCATCATTGCGATCGGCCTCGGTATCGGCGCGATGTACGTGCGCTCGATGACAGTGATGCTGGTGGAAAAAGGCACGCTCGCCCATTACCGCTATCTCGAGCATGGCGCTTTCTACGCCATCCTCATCCTGTCGATCATCATGTACGCACAGACGCTGGTGCATATTCCGGAGGTCATTACCGGCCTCGGCGGCGCGACGCTGATCGGCATCTCGCTCTGGTCGTCGATCCGCTACAACAAGCGCAACGGCGTCAGCCACCATCCCGTGGCCGAAAAGCCGCGCGATCGCGCCCAGGCTTAACCGGGGGTATTCCCTTGCCGCCGCCGTCGCATCGCGCGGCGGCGGCTACGCCTTTCGATCGGAAAATCCCGCAAGACGGCGCCGCTGCCTGAACAGAATCATGGCTTTCTCCCGCCCATGAGGAGCGCTAGAATCAAACGCGTATGAACCAAACGGAAAATTCTCTATGGAATTTTCCGCAGAAATATTGCAATGGCCAAGGCCAGTTGCTTCAACAGCCCACACGGCAATCGCATGCGTTGCAGATGCCGCCAAATATAATCGAGCAGAATTCAGTCCAGGAGAGGGATCAAAGCATGGCAGCCAAAATCGTCCCGGTGATCATGGCCGGAGGCAAGGGTACGCGGCTTTGGCCGCTGTCGCGCGCCACCGCACCGAAACAGTTCATCCAGTTCATCGGCGACAGGACCCTTTTCCAGAACACGCTGTCTCGCGTTTCCGATCCGGATCTCTATGAAGCCCCGATCGTGCTGACCAACGACGAGTTCCGGTTCCTCGTCGCCGAACAGGCACGGGAACTCGACCTCAAGCTCGCCGCCGTGCTCCTGGAGCCGGTTGCCCGCAACACCGCTGCAGCCGTCGTTGCCGCCGCAACCCTCGTCACCGAACTCTTCGGCAAGGACGCGACGATGCACGTCCTCGGCTCGGATTACGAGATCGACGCGACCAAGACCTATTACGACTGCGTCCGCACCGCCCGCGACACCGCGCTCGACGGCAAGCTCGTCACCTTCGGCATCACCCCGACGGAACCGGCGACCGGCTACGGCTACATCGAAAGCGGCAAGGCCCTTTCGACCGGTGCCCATGTCGTCAAGCGCTTCGTCGAAAAGCCGGTCCTCGAAAAGGCAGAGGCGATGATCGCAAGCGGCGGGTTCTATTGGAATTCCGGCATGTTCATGTTCTCTGCCGCCCAGCTTCTTTCCGAAATGAAGGAATATGCGCCCGAGGTCGAAAAGGCCGCGAGCAAGGCGGTGCACAAGGCGACCCGCGACCTCGACTTCACCCGCCTCGACGCCGAAGCCTTCACCAAGAGCCCGGATATCTCCATCGACTACGCGCTGATGGAAAAGACCGCGAATGCGGCCGTCGTCCCCTCGCCGTTCACCTGGTCGGACCTCGGCAGCTGGGATTCGGTCTGGAAGGTCGGCAAGCGCGACGAAAACGGCAACGTCTCGGCCGGCGACACGACGCTGGTCAATACGAAGAATTCGCTCGTCATGACCCATGGCGTTCACCTCGCCGTGCAGGGCCTCGAGGACATCGCGGTCATTGCCAGCGAAGATGCCGTCTATGTCGGCCAGCTCAAGGACAGCCAGGAAGTCGGCAAGCTCGTCAAGCTGCTCGCCGGCCAGAAGGCGACCGCCAAGTTGACCGAGACGCACCCGACCTCCTACCGCCCCTGGGGCGGCTATACCTCGGTGCTGAACGGCGAACGTTTCCAGGTGAAGCGCATCTTCGTGCTGCCAGGCAAGAAGCTGTCCCTGCAGAAACATCACCACCGCTCGGAACACTGGATCGTCGTCAAGGGCACCGCCGAGGTCACCGTCGGCGAAAACGTCCAGATGCTGCGCGAGAACGAGTCGATCTACATTCCGCTCGGCGAAGTGCATCGCCTCTCCAACCCGGGCAAGATCCTGCTGGAGCTGATCGAGGTACAGACCGGCTCCTATCTCGGCGAAGACGACATCATTCGCCTGGTCGACGAATTCGGCAGAAGCTGAAGCGCGCGACAGCAACGATCGACAGGCGGCGGGCGAAAGTCCGCCGCTTTTATTTTAGCCTGAGCTGTAACGCTGGCGTTTGCACTTCATGACGCCTTGCATTCTTCCGCTGCATTGCACACACTGCTGGCGGGAACAGCAAATGCCGCACGAAGATGCGAGCCAGGCAAAGAGAAATATGTCGATCAAAGCAAGCGTTTATCATCTCACCCACTATAAATATGACAATCCGATCCGCCTCGGTCCCCAGATCATTCGCCTGAAACCTGCCTCGCATTCCAAGACACGCGTTCTCAGCCATTCGCTGAAGGTCACGCCCTCCAATCACTTCGTCAATCTGCAGCAGGATCCCTACGGCAACTATCTCGCACGCTTCGTTTTTCCCGATCCGGTGACGGAACTGAAGATCGAGGTCGATCTGATCGCAGATATGACCGTCTACAATCCCTTCGACTTCTTTGTCGAAGAGGAGGCGACGGAATGGCCTTTCGACTATCCGGAAACCATCCGCGAAGACCTGACCATCTACATGAAACCCGAGGAGCCCGGCCCGCGCCTGAAGGCCTTCCTCGACACCATCGACCGTTCGAAACAGAAGACCGTCGACATGCTCGTCGGCCTCAACACCCGCCTCCAGCATGAGATCGGCTATGTGATCCGCCTGGAAACAGGCGTCCAGACGCCCGAAGAAACCCTGGAGCTTGCCAAGGGGTCCTGCCGCGATACCAGCTGGCTGCTCGTGCAGATCATCCGCAATCTCGGCTTTGCGGCCCGCTTCGTGTCCGGTTACCTCGTCCAGCTGACCCCGGACCTGAAGGCGCTCGACGGCCCGTCCGGCACGGATTATGACTTCACCGATCTGCACGCCTGGGCCGAGGTCTATCTTCCCGGCGCAGGTTGGGTCGGGCTCGACCCGACATCAGGCCTGTTGACCGGCGAGAGCCACATTCCGCTTGCCGCGACGCCGCACTACCGCAATGCAGCGCCGATCTCCGGCGGCTATTTCGGCGAGGCCAAGACCGAATTCGGCTTCGACATGAAGGTCGATCGCGTTGCCGAGCACCCGCGCATCACCAAACCCTTTTCCGACGAAAGCTGGGAGGCGCTGAACGAGCTCGGCGAGCAGGTCGACCGTCTCCTGCAAACCGAGGATGTGCGCCTGACAATGGGCGGCGAACCGACCTTCGTTTCCATCGACGACTTCGAATCGGAAGAATGGAATACCGGCGCCGTCGGCCCGACCAAGCGAGACAAGGCCGATCAGCTGATCCGTCGCCTGCGAGACCGCTTCGCACCCGGCGGCTTCCTGCATTACGGCCAGGGCAAATGGTATCCGGGCGAGAGCCTGCCGCGCTGGACCTTCTCTCTCTACTGGCGAAAGGACGGCAAGCCGGTCTGGCAGAACCCGGCATTGATCGCCCGCGAAGGGGTCGAGACCGGCGCAAGCGCCGACGATGCTGAAAAACTGCTGACGGCCATCGCCAAAGATCTGGCGATCGCGCCCGACATGGTGCAGCCGGCATACGAAGATTCCGCCGAATGGATCATCCGCGAAGGCAATCTGCCCGAGAACGTCGATCCCGCGAATTCGAAGCTGAAAGATCCCGAGGAGCGCAACCGCATCGCCCGGGTCTTCGCGCGCGGCCTGACGGTCCCGACCGGCTATGTCCTGCCGGTTCAGGCATGGAACGCCAAGGCCACCGGCCGCCGTTGGGCCAGCGAAAAATGGCGCACGCGGCGTGGCCGCATCTTCCTCCTGCCCGGCGACAGTCCGGTGGGCTACCGCCTGCCGCTCGGCACCCTGCCCTACATATCCCCGGCACGTTATCCCTATATCCACCCGGCCGATCCCTCGATCCCGCGCGCTCCCCTACCCGATGTTTTCGTGCCGGTCGGCCGCGCCATGCCGGAAGCATCCTTCCAGCGGGACGAACCCGCACAAAACCGGGTCGAGCAGATCGTCGGCGAAATCGGCGGTGCGGTGCGCACGGCGATCTCGGTCGAGCCGCGCGACGGCAGGCTTTGCGTCTTCATGCCGCCGGTCGAGCGCATCGAGGACTATCTCGAGCTGCTGGCAGCGGCGGAAAATGCGGCAACAAGTGTCGGCCTGCCGATCCACATCGAAGGCTATCCGCCGCCGCAGGACGAGCGCATCAATGTCATCCGCGTCGCGCCGGATCCTGGCGTGATCGAGGTGAACATCCATCCGGCTGCCCGGTGGAGCGACTGCGTCGATATCACTACGACCATTTACGAAGAGGCCCGGCAGACGCGGCTCGGCGCCGACAAGTTCATGATCGATGGCCGCCACACCGGCACCGGCGGCGGTAATCATGTGGTGGTTGGCGGCGACAACCCGAACAACAGTCCTTTCCTGCGCCGGCCGGACCTTTTGAAGAGCATCGTGCTGCACTGGCAGCGCCATCCGTCGCTCTCCTATCTTTTCTCCGGCCTGTTCATCGGCCCGACGAGCCAGGCGCCGCGCATCGACGAGGCTCGCCATGACAGCCTGTACGAACTGGAAATCGCGATTTCCCAGGTGCCGGCTCCCGGACGCGGCATTCAACCATTGCCATGGCTCGTCGACCGGCTGTTCCGCAATATTCTGACCGATTCCAGCGGCAATACGCATCGCTCTGAAGTCTGCATCGACAAGCTGTTTTCGCCCGACGGGCCGACAGGCCGCCTTGGCCTCGTGGAATTCCGTGGCTTCGAAATGCCACCGAACGCGCGCATGAGCCTTGCCCAGCAGTTGCTGGTGCGTGCTCTCATCGCACGTTTCTGGCGCGAGCCGATCGAAGGCAGCTTCGTGCGCTGGGGCACCGCGCTGCACGACCGGTTCATGCTGCCGCATTATATCTGGCAGGATTTCCTCGACGTGCTCGCCGACCTCCGGCAAAACGGTTTCGATCTTCGTCCGGAATGGTTCCAGGCGCAGCTCGAATTCCGCTTCCCGTTCTGCGGCGAGGTGGAATACGAGGGCAACAAGCTGGAACTGCGCCAGGCTCTGGAACCCTGGCATGTCATGGGCGAAGAAGGTGCGCCGGGCGGCACGGTGCGTTACGTCGATTCGTCGGTGGAGCGCCTTCAGGTACGGCTCGAAACCAACAATGCGTCGCGCTACGTCGTCACCTGCAACGGCCGCGTCATGCCGTTGACGCCGACGGGCACCTCGGGCGTTTCGGTCGCCGGCCTTCGCTACAAGGCCTGGCATCCGGCGTCCGGCCTGCACCCGGTCCTGCCGATCAATACGCCCCTGACCTTCGACATTTATGATACATGGTCGAAGCGTTCGATCGGCGGCTGCATCTACCATGTTGCTCATCCCGGCGGCCGGAACTATGACACTTTTCCCGTCAACGGCAACGAGGCGGAAGCGCGTCGCCTGGCGCGTTTCGAACCTTGGGGACATACAGCCGACAACTATAGTCCGCGGGCGGAAAAAGTGTCTGCGGAATTTCCGCTGACGCTCGATCTGCGGCGGCCAGTTGGAGTTTGAAACAGGAACACGCATGGGTAAGAAACCGGCGTTGGAGCGGCGAGACGACGTAAAGGCTGGCATCGGCAACGATCCGGCCTTTGCCTATTCCGCCTTGCCCGGCGTTGCGGACGAGATGGTCGACAACACAGGCGCGGTCCGCCCCGTCTGGCAGAACCTGTTGGCCGCCTTGACCCGGATGCCGGAAAAGGAGCTGCTTGAACGTTTTGCCCGCGCCGACCGCTATCTGCGGGACGCCGGGGTGTTCTACCGCGCCTATGGCGCAAAGGGCCTCAGCGAACGCAGCTGGCCGATCTCCCATATTCCCGTGCTCATCGACGAGCGCGAATGGCAGGCGCTGTCGGAAGGGCTGCGCCAGCGCGCCGATCTGCTGGAAGAGATCATCGCCGACATCTATGGCGACAACCGCCTGGTCAACGAAGGCCTGCTGCCGCCTGCCCTGATCGGTGCCAATCCGGAATTCCTGCGGCCGCTGGCCGGCGTGAAGCCTGCCGATGGCCACTACCTGCACTTTCTCGCCTTCGAAGTCGGCCGCGGGCCTGACGGCAATTGGTGGGTGCTTGCCGACCGCGCCCAGGCGCCTTCGGGAGCCGGCTTCGCCTTGGAAACCCGTGTCGCCACCACGCGCGCCTTCTCCGACATCTACGCGGAAACCAATGTGCACCGGCTCGCCTCCTTCTTCGGCGCCTTCCGCGATGCCCTTCAGGGCGTGAAGCGCAGCGCGGAGGGGCGTATTGCCGTCCTGACCCCAGGCCCCGCCAACGAAACCTATTACGAGCATGCCTACATCGCCCGCTATCTCGGCTTCATGCTGCTGGAAGGCGAAGACATTACCGTCGTCAACGATCAGCTGATGGTTCGAACCGTGGCAGGCCTGCGGCCGATCAGCGTCCTCTGGCGGCGCCTGGACGCTTCCTATTCCGATCCGCTGGAACTCAACCAGCAATCCCATATCGGCACGCCCGGCATGGTGCAGGCGCTGCGAGCGCAGGCCGTCACCATCGTCAACGCGCTCGGTTCGGGCATTCTCGAAACGCGCGCATTGCTGGCCTTCATGCCCACCATCTGTCGGCACTTGCGCGGCGAGGACCTGAAGCTGCCCTCGATCGCGACGTGGTGGTGCGGACAGGAAGCGGAACGCGAACACGTCGCCGCCAACATCGAAAAAATGGTGATCGGGCCGGCTTATTCCTGCATGCCCTTCTTCGACGATAACGGCCAATCCGTGCTCGGCTCGACGCTGCGGAGCACCGCCAAGGAATCGATCTCGGAGTGGTTGACCACCGACGGTCATAAATTGGTCGGCCAGGAGGTCGTGACGCTGTCGACGACACCCGCCTGGGTGAACGGCAAGCTGAGGCCGCGCCCTATGAGCTTGCGCGTCTTCGCCGCCCGTACGGAAAATGGCTGGCAGATCATGCCCGGCGGTTTCGCCCGCATCGGCAGTGGTGACGACGTCGCCGCCATCGCTATGCAATCGGGCGGTGCCGCCGCCGACGTCTGGATCGTTTCGGATAAGCCCGTCGCCCGTCACACGCTCCTGCCGACCGAGGAAAGCTTCACGCGCAACATGCCGGTGAGCCTGCCGAGCCGCGCGGCCGACAATCTGTTCTGGCTCGGCCGCTACATCGAGCGTGCCGAAGGCGCATTGCGTATCCTGCGCGCCTGGCATGGCCGCTACGCCGAAGCCGCCGATCCGAGCCAGCCGCTACTCGCCGACGTCTCCGCCTATCTCGAAGCTGTTGATATCGACACCAGCGAACCGGTGCCCGACAGCCTGCTGCGCAATATCGACAGCGCCGTCTATTCTGCCAGCAACATCCGTGACCGCTTCTCGCCGGACGGCTGGCTGGCGCTGAACGATCTCGCCAAGACGGCACGCCGTTTCAAGGAAAAGGTGAAGGCCGGCGACGACGCCAGCCATGCGATGACGATCCTGCTGCGCAAGCTCGCGGGTTTTGCCGGTCTCGTGCATGAAAACATGTACCGTTTCACCGGCTGGCGCTTCCTGTCGCTCGGCCGCTACATCGAGCGCGGCCTGCACATGACGCGGCTGATGGGCCATATGTCCGGACCGGAGGCGCCCGACGGTGCGCTCGACATGCTGCTGGAGATCGGCGACAGCGTCATGACCCACCGCCGCCGCTACAACGTCAACACCGCTCGCCTGACGGTGACCGACCTGCTGGCGCTTGATCCGCTCAACCCGCGTTCGATCCTCTTCCAGATGAACGAAATCCACCGGGAGGTAGAGCAACTGCCGAATGCCTTCATCAACGGCCAGATGTCACCGTTCTATCGTGAAGCCATGCGGCTGCATTCGGGCCTCGCTGTCATGACACCGGAAACGATGAACGACGAGGTCTACAAGCGGATGGAACGGGAGCTCGAACGCCTCTCGGACCTGCTCGCCCAGACCTATCTCGGATGATCTGATGCTTTACGACCTGTCGCTGCACATGGGCTATATATATGACGTGCCGGCCTCCGGCGCGCGGCATATCGTGCGCCTGCTGCCGCTGTCATTGCCGAACCGCCAGCGGCTGATCGCCGGTTCGCTGCAGGTTTCGCCGCAGCCGGACGAGAAATCGAACTTTACGGATTTCTTCCAGCATCCCGCGACCTCGATCCTGGTGCGCAATCCGCATGAAAAGCTCGATATCCGCATGCAGGCGCGGGTTCAGGTGGAAAGCCATCCGATCGGCGCCGACTTTTCGCCGGTGCTTTCGGATCTGCTTGAGGATATCAACGACTGCTGGTCGGTCGATCCTTCCTCGCCACATCATTTCTTGAGCACCAGCCCGCGCTTGCCGGACACGCCAGACATCGCCAGCTACGCCCGGCAATGGGCAACGACCAAGCTGACGGTCATGCAGATCGCCCATGCCGTCTGCGGCCAGATCCATAAGGATTTCGTCTACGATCCCAAGGCGACCACGGTGGATACGACACCGAAGGAAGCGTTTCGCCTGAAGCGCGGCGTGTGCCAGGATTTTTCGCATGTCATGATCATCGCGCTACGCAGCCTCGGCATTCCCGCCGGCTATGTCAGCGGCTTTCTTCGCACGATTCCGCCGCCCGGCAAGGAGCGTCTCGAAGGCGCCGACGCCATGCATGCATGGGTGCGCATCTGGTGCGGGCACACGATCGGCTGGATCGAGCTCGATCCGACCAACAACATCCCCGCCGGCACCGATCATATCGTTGTTGCCTATGGTCGCGACTATTCCGATGTCGCCCCTGTCATCGGCGTGCTGAAAAGCTATGGCAGCCAGACATCGGTCCAGGCCGTCGATGTCGTTCCGCTAAAGCAGCAATAGATAAAAACAGCCCAAATCGGGAATAATTCGGCCGATCGATAAAAATCGAACGATATCCTCAACGCTGCGCTTATCTTTCTCGTCGATAGTCCGCCCCATAACTGAGGCTTTTACTCTTCTGGGCGGACATGATGATCACCGGATCGACCATATTTTGCGGTATTAAGAATCTCCTGCGCGATCGCAGCGGCAATTTCGGCATATTGACGGCGCTGGCGATCCCGGTGACAGCCGCGGCAGCAGGTGTAGCCGTCGATGTTTCCAACATGGCGCTGTCTCACAGCCAGTTGCAGGAAGCCTCCGACGCTGCCGCCCTTGCCACCGCAACTGCCCTCGCCGACGGCTCCGTGACAACAGATAATGCCCAGCAGTTTGCAACCAATTTCGTCATCGGCCAGATGTCGAACTATCTCAGCAGCGATCAGACTGCATCCGCCGCCTTGAAAAGCGGCACCACCGCCCAGATAACGCCGACCACGAACTCCTCTGGCGGCACAAGCTATTCGGTCGTCGTCAACGCCACCTATCCGATGAGCACGAACGGCATGACCCACATGCTCGGCATCTCGTCGATGAACATTGGCTCCTCGAGCACGTCGAGCAGCGGCACCTCCATCCAGAAAAGCGCGCTCTCCATGTATTTCGTTCTCGACCGCTCCGGCTCGATGGACGAAGCAACGGATACGGTCAATGCCCAGACGCCGACCCAGACCTATACCTACAGCTGCACGACAACCAACTCGAAGGGCAAGAGCGTCAAGAGCACGTGCACGGGAACCGAGCCCAACTATTACACCAAGATGCAGTCCCTGAAGATTGCCGTTTCCAATCTTGCCACGCAACTGAACGGCGCCGATCCGAACAGCATGTACGTCCGCACCGGCGCGGAATCGTACAACTCCGTCGCACAGACAGCGAGCCCTATGGCCTGGGGCACGAGCGGCCTCACCGCCTACGTCAACAACCTCAGCTCGTCCGGCACCACGAATTCGGCTCCTGCCTTCACGGACGCTGTCACCGCGTTGACCTCGGCGTCCTCGACTTCGCCGGGATTGACGAACGAGCAAGCGGCGCACAAGGCGAAGAACGGCCAGACGAACCCCGGTAAATACATCGTCTTCATGACCGACGGCGATAATAACGTCGCCAACGCCGATACCACTACGAAATTACAGTGCGACAAGGCTCGCCAAAACAACATCACGGTTTACACAATTGCTTTCATGGCCCCGTCGAACGGCCAGGCTTTGCTCAGCTATTGCGCAACGACACAGGCTGATTACTTCACGCCGCAAAATGCCGCCGATCTCTTCAGTGCATTTTCGACTATCGGCGCCCAGGCTTCGAAGCAACTGACGCTTCTCAACAAATAACGGCCGCGCCACGTGCGCTGAGCCCAAGGATAGGCCTAGAAAACGAAAGCCGCCCCGAAACAATCCGGGGCGGCTTTTCGTTATCAACTGATCCAGCGATAAGAGCCCGAAAAATAATGGGAATCAAGTCTTTTTAGCGCTTTGAGAGCGTTTGCCCGCTATTTTCGCGTTTGCCTAATTCACTTGTTGCAACAGCTTTACATCGGTGCGTAAACTGGTAACAAGACGGAGTGGCAGTTTGATTTATATGGGTGTAACGCCCTGAAAATTAATCACAAATGGCGAGACTTGATAGTATGAATAACGTGACGAAGGCCAATCTCCCAGTTCCGGCCCCGCGCAGCTCCCGGCCAGAAATCCTTGCGGAAGAAATCATCGAGCGCTTGACCTATCGTATCGGCAAGGACGCGAAAGTCGCCAAGCCGCATGACTGGCTGACCGCGACCATCCTCGTCGTTCGCGACCGGATTATCGACAAGTGGATGGAAT
>JAGWJK010001002.1 GCA_028865845.1 Rhizobiaceae bacterium | reverse complement strand
CGTTTGTTGATTTTAGCCGCAATTGCGGCCTTTTTGCCGCTGGCTTCAGTCTCGCCTGCCGCGGCGGAAGCCTTGAAGCCTTTCAAGGACGACCTGTTTTCCAATCAGACGGTCCTCGAAAGCCACGACAATGGCGCGTTCCAGACGATCGATTACCAGGAAATGCGCGATATCAATGGCCGCGACGTCATTCCGGAGAAGCGGGTGAAACCGGCCTATATCGAAACCGGCGTGCGCTGGAAGGCACAGCAGGACGAGACGCTGCAGCTCGCAGACCGCAAGGTCGACGTTACCCGGGTCGGCCCGCAATCGAAGCAAGCCTTTACCGTCATCTTCATCCACGGCCGCGGCGGCGACCGGCGGCTGGGGTCGGACGACTATACGTTTGGCGGAAACTTCAACCGCCTGAAGAATCTCGCGGTCAACAACGGCGGGACGTATTATGCGCCGAGCGTCAAGAGTTTCGACGCCGAGGGCGTTGCCGACATCGCGGCGCTGATCCGCTATTCCTACGAACAATCCGGCGGGAAGCCGGTGATCCTCACCTGTGCCTCGATGGGGAGCTTCATCTGCTGGGGCATCACGCGTGACGCCGAAAGCGTCAAGCGCCTGAAGGGCATGGCGATCCTGAGCGGCGTCACCGATCCGACTTTCGTGAAAAGCGCCTTCTACAAGGCGAAATTGCCGATCTGGTTCACGCATGGCAGCCGCGATCCCGTCTATGCCGCGACGGACCAACAAGCTCTGTTCGAAAAGCTCTACAAGGCGCATTATCCGACACGCTTCACGCTGTTCGAGACTGGTAACCACGGCACGCCGGTACGGATGACCGACTGGCGCAAGGTGCTGAATTGGATCATGGATCCACAGGCATAATGCTTTATACGTTCAACTAGGAGATGATTTCCGGGCGCGATCCGGCCTCAAAAACAGTCGTTTCAAAGAAATTTCGATTTATTTTCGGAAAACCGATTTTTCAAACGATTTGAATTCCTTCCGAGCAGTTTAGGCAACTTTTCTTTCCGCACGAGGTTTGTTAGTGCGGCTGACGGATGACGGGGAAACGCAGAATGACAAAAAAAATGCGACCGCTCTTGGCGGGGAATTGGAAAATGAACGGCACCCGAGCGAGCCTTGACCAAATCAAGGCAATCGCAGACGGCGTGAAAACGGAACTCTCCGAAAAAGTCGAAATACTGCTTTGCCCACCCGCAACCTTGCTCTACGTCGCGACGGCGCTTTGCGACGACAGTCCCCTGGCGATCGGAGCACAGGATTGCCATCAGCTGGTCAACGGCGCTCACACGGGTGATATCTCCGCCGAGATGATCGCCGACTGCTTCGGCACACATGTGATCGTCGGCCACTCCGAACGCCGCAGGAACCATGCCGAGAGCGACATGCTGGTGCGCGCCAAGGCGGAGGCGGCCCACAATGCCGGCCTGACAACCATCATCTGCATCGGCGAGACCGCCTACGAGCGCAACAGTGGCCAAACCCTCGACGTCCTGAAACGCGAGCTCGACGCCTCGGTCCCGATCGATTCGACCTCCGAAACCACCGTCATAGCCTATGAGCCGGTCTGGGCGATCGGTAGCGGCGTCATCCCGACGCGCGCCAACATCGAAGAGGCGCATGCTTTCATGCGATCCGAGCTTGTCGAGCGGTTCGGCAAGGACGGCGAAAACATCCGAATTCTCTATGGCGGCTCGGTCAACGGCGACAACGCCGGCGATCTGCTGGCGATCCCAAATGTCAACGGCTTGCTTGTCGGGGGGCACAGCTTGAAAGCGAAGGATTTCCTCGCCATCTATGCCGCATATGAACGGCAGCTCGCCTGAAGGTTTCACTTGGCCGGACTCCAGTCTCAAAAGGACTTGGAATAGCCGCAAGCCTCATGTAAAGAGCCGCGAGCTTTTCTTTTTGGTGCCCGCGCCTCGTGGGCAGGACTGGACCTATGCAAACCGTACTGCTTGTCATCTATCTCATGGTTGTCGTCGCCCTTATCGGCGTTGTGTTGATCCAACGCTCGGAAGGCGGCGGCCTTGGCATCGGCGGCGGATCGGGCTTCATGTCGGCGCGCGGTACGGCCAATGCGCTGACCCGCACCACGGCCATCCTGGCGGCACTGTTCTTCGCTCTGGCTCTGGGCATGAACGTCTATTCGCGCTTCGAAGGCCGGCCGACCGACATTCTCGACCGTATTCCGAGCACGGCGGGGCAGGGTAAGGGCATTCTCGATTCGCTTGGCGGCGCTCCGACAAGCGGCCAGCCGCAGACGACGCAGCCGGCTCCGGCAACCACGACCGGCCAGCAGGCCCCGGCCGGCGCAGCAACTCAGCAGGCACCAGCTGGTACAGCAAACCAGCCGGCGACAACGACGCCGGCCCAAAGCGGCACCAGCTTACCGACCGGCCAGTAAGCTCCGGTCGATAAATTGACCCTCCGGCAGGTCCTCGGATCTGCCGGTTTTGTTTTGTC
>JAGWJK010001001.1 GCA_028865845.1 Rhizobiaceae bacterium | reverse complement strand
ATGAAGAAGGCGATCCGCAACATCCAGGCGATCCTCAACAACAACGGCTTCGACGCCGGCGCTCCCGACGGCAACATGGGCGAGAAGACGGTTGCGGCGCTGAAGAGCTTCCAGAAATCGGTCGGTCTGCCCCAGGACGGCAAAGTGACCGACCAGGTGGTGAAGGAACTTCTGGCGCGCAACAAGTAATAGCGCCAGCCCGCAAATCCGAGTGCCCGGCGGCACGCTTCCAGCTAAGCCGGGCAATTGCCGCCTGCCACCGCTCGAAAATTCGCCGCAGGACTCCGACTGTCAGAGGAGTGCTGCGGTTCTGTTTTTATACGGATAGCTTCGCGCGTGCTCGCGCGCTTGCGCCGGGATGGTCGATCCGATCGATAAATCTCTGCGCACGCGGTATCGGGTCGTGAAGATATTGATCCGGCCCAAGCATCTTGTTGTTGTTCAGATCGGCCGTATCCAGCAGATCAAAGCGCACACGTTCGAGAACGCAGTTCCAGCCTTCGCTATATCGGTTCGCCCATCCCGTCGTATGGTGTAACAGCAAGCGGTTTCTCGACGAGTAGCCATGATAGTCGAACGCGACGACGCCATCAGTCACGTAGATATGGTTGCCCGCGAAGCCCTCGCCCGGAATGATCCGCTCCGCATAAAAGCCGGGAAGCGGCGCTTCCCGCAGGAATACGCCGGCGAGAAGGGCGCATGCTCCATTCCCAAAGAAGACACGATCGGGAAGCGCCCACCGTCGGACAGGGTCCTTCTTTATGCCGGGTTTCAATCGGTACATATGTCGACGTTGCTCGCCATCACCATGCAATCCTGAATTTCCAAGATTTCTACATTCCCATTTGCGCTTCGCATGCCGCGACAAGCTTTGCCGCACCTCGGAAGCTGGACGATTCGCCGGCTATTCAACCCGTTTTCCATCCACTATTTAAGACAGCTCCGGCCGGACATTCTATTCGCGCAGGCCACGCCCATGAAATGATCGTTCTTTTACTGTCCGCTATCGTCATACAATCTGAAAAAAGCCGGATTATTTCAGGAAGCAGGCTTTGCCTGCAAAGACGGGCAGCGGCGATCCTAAGGCTCTGGCAATCATTTCGCGTTAGGCTCGACCGTTTAAAAGGGGAAATAAATCTTTGGCGTCAGGGTCTTGTGGCCCTCATTGCCCTTGGAACCGGGGTCCGGCCTTGACAATTTACCTGCCGATTGCGGAATTGTCGGTGAATATCTTCATTATCCTCGGCATGGGTGCGGCCGTCGGATTCCTATCGGGCATGTTCGGTGTCGGCGGGGGCTTCCTGATCACGCCGCTTCTGATCTTCTACAATATCCCGCCCGTCGTTGCGGTCGCTACCGGCGCCAATCAGGTGGTGGCCTCCTCGATCTCGGGCGCGCTCACGCATTTCCGGCGCGGCACGCTCGATATGAAGCTCGGCAGCGTGCTCCTGGTCGGCGGCCTTGCGGGCGCCACCGTCGGCATCTGGATATTCTCGCTGCTCAGAAGCATCGGCCAGCTCGATCTCTTCATCTCGCTGCTCTATGTCGTCTTTCTCGGCACGATCGGCGGGTTGATGCTGTGGGAGAGCGTCAACGCCATGCGCCGCGCTGCGCGCAATGAAACACCGATGCCGCGCAAGCCCGGCCATCATAACTGGGTACACCGGCTGCCCCTGAAGATGCGCTTCAAGAAATCGAAGATTTATCTCAGCGTCATCCCGGTAATCGGGCTCGGCTTCGGCATTGGCATCCTGACTTCGGTGATGGGCGTCGGTGGCGGCTTCATCATGGTGCCGGCCATGATCTATCTGCTGCGCATCCCGACCAATGTCGTCGTCGGCACTTCGCTGTTCCAGATCATTTTCGTCACCGCCTATACGACGATCGTTCAGGCAGCGACCAACTATTCCGTCGATATCGTGCTCGCCTTCCTGCTGATGGTGGCAGGCGTCATCGGCGCGCAATATGGCGTGCGCGTCGGCCAGCGGCTGCGCGGCGAACAGCTGCGCGCCCTGCTCGGCCTGCTGGTGCTCGCCGTCGGGCTGCGCCTGGCGATCGCGCTGGTCGTGACACCAGCCGACATCTATTCCGTCGTGCTGGAAGGGAGCGGCCGATGAGCCGCTTCGGCTTCGCACTCGCTGCCGCTCTGACGCTTGCGCCGCCTGTCGCGCAAGCCCAGGTGCTGCTCGACCAGCCGACGGGGTCGACCACGGCACGCGAGACTATGGAGATCGGCACCTCGACCAGCGAAATCGCCATCACCTCCGATTTTACCGGCGCGGACCTGACGATTTTCGGGGCGCTTTCCAACACCGACCAGTTGCTGCTGGCAATCGGCCAGTATGACATCGTCGTCGTGCTTGAGGGACCGCGGGAAAATGCGACGGTGCGGCGGAAAGAACGGGTGTTCGGCATCTGGGTCAACACCCGCTCGATGACGTTCGAGCACGTGCCGCAGGCCTATTCGCTGTCGAGCACGCGG
>JAGWJK010001000.1 GCA_028865845.1 Rhizobiaceae bacterium | reverse complement strand
CGGCTCTCGCGCGCAGCCGATGGTGTTCGTCTCGCGGTCGCGGATCACGGTCCGGGCATCCCGGAAGACAAGCGCGCCGATGTGCTCAAACGCTTCTTCCGGCTGGACGAAAGCCGCTCGAAACCGGGCACTGGCCTCGGCCTCTCGCTGGCCGAAGCGGTGATGGAATTGCACGGCGGCAAGCTGGAACTGTCCGATACCGACGCCTCGGGCGCCGATGGTCGCGGTTTGACTGTGACGATGATCTTCCCCACGCAGAAACAATAGGTTAAATCGATCGTTATCAGACTGCGCTTTGGGAGAGCTGCATGATGACGATAGACAGCGACCGGTTGCAGGATGTACCGTCTGGGCGTCTGCGCGCCCTCAATCAGACCGAGCTGAAAGCAGCGCTGGTCGACCTCAAGGACATGGCCAAATCGGAGCCTGCGATAGCAGCGCTTCTCGACGGCGACAGCCCGCTTCGCGATTTCATCGCCGCTGCCCTGACGCTTTCTCCTTATCTGCGCGAAATCGCCAATCTCGACGCTGGCCTGCTGGTGGCGGCCATCAGCAAGCCGATCTCGCCGCAGATCGAAGCTTTGGTGAACGACGCCCGCCGCGCATGGCTGCCCGCGGAGGAGGAAGGGGCATCGCCATCGGAATCCGAAGTGATGAGCCGCCTGCGCATCGCCAAGCGCCGAGCCGCCTTCCTGATCGCGCTGGCCGACCTTGCCCGCATCTTCGACGGCAGGACGACGACACGTTGGCTGAGCGCGCTTGCCGAGGCTTCGATTTCGGCGGCGATCGATCATCTGCTGCTTTCCTCACATGAAGCGGGCAAGATCAGGGTGCCCAACCCGTCGATGCCCAGCCACGGCTCCGGGCTGATCGTGCTCGGCATGGGCAAACTCGGCGCAGAAGAGCTGAACTATTCCTCCGATATCGACCTTGTCGTCTTCTTCGAGGAGATGGCCGGCATCGTTCCCAATCCGGAGGATGCGATCGATATTTTCCCGCGGCTGATGCGCCGGCTGGTGCGCATCCTGCAGGAGCGCACCGCCGATGGCTACGTCTTCCGAACCGATCTGCGCCTGCGCCCCGATCCCGGCTCCACCCCGCTTGCGATACCCGTCGACGCCGCGATGATCTACTACGAGGGCAGGGGACAGAACTGGGAACGCGCCGCCTTCATCAAGGCGCGTGCCGTCGGCGGCGATGTCGTTGCCGGCCAGGCGTTCATCCGCGATCTCGTGCCCTTCGTCTTCCGCAAGTATCTCGACTACGCCGCGATTGCCGACATCCATTCCATCAAGCGGCAGATCCATGTCCACAAGGGACATGGAGCGATTGCGGTCAAGGGACACAACGTCAAGCTCGGTCGTGGCGGCATTCGCGAGATCGAGTTCTTTGTGCAGACGCAGCAGCTGATCGCCGGCGGACGCATGCCGGCGCTACGGTCCCGTGCCACCGAAGAGACCCTGGCCGAACTCACCAAGGCTAAATGGATCGATGCGGAAACGCGCGACGAGCTGACCGAGGCTTATTGGTTCCTGCGCGATGTCGAGCATCGCATCCAGATGGTGCGCGACGAGCAGACCCACTTGCTGCCAGAGACCGATGCCGAGTTGAAACGCATCGCCTTCATGATGGGTTTTACCGAGACGCCGACCTTCTCCGAAAAGCTGGTGGCCACGCTGAGGACGGTCGAGCGCCGCTATGCGCGGCTGTTCGAACAGGAAACCAAGCTTTCCACGGAGACCGGCAATCTCGTCTTTACCGGCCAGGGCGATGACCCCGATACGCTGAAGACCTTGCGTCGCCTCGGCTACGAGCGCCCCTCGGATATTTCGAATGTCATCCGCACCTGGCATTACGGCCGCTATCGCGCCACGCAATCGGTGGAGGCGCGCGAGCGGCTGACGGAGCTGACCCCGGAACTGTTGCGTGTTTTTGGCGAAAGCAAGCGCGCCGATGAAGCGCTGTTGCGCTTTGATAGCTTCATCTCCGGCCTGCCGGCGGGTATCCAGCTCTTTTCGCTTCTCAGCACCAATCCCGCGCTGCTTTCGCTGATCGTCAACATCATGTCGTCGGCGCCGCGGCTTGCGGAGATCATCGCCGCCAAGCCGCATGTCTTCGACGGCATGCTCGATCCCGGTCTGATGGCGGAACTGCCGACACGAGACTATCTCGCCGAGCGCATCAAAGGCTTTCTGGCGCCGGCCCGGCACTATGAGGAAGTGCTGGACCGGCTGCGCATCTTCGCCTCGGAGCAACGCTTCCTGATCGGCATTCGCCTGCTGACGGGTGCGATCGGCGGCGCGATGGCGGCACGAGCCTTCACCTATCTCGCCGACCTGATCGTCGAGGCCGCGCTCAATGCCGTGATGACGGAGATCCGCGCGGCGCACGGTGATTATCCCGGCGGCCGTGTCGCCGTCGTCGGCATGGGCAAGCTCGGCAGCTTCGAGCTCACCGCCGGCTCCGACATCGATATCATCCT
>JAGWJK010000999.1 GCA_028865845.1 Rhizobiaceae bacterium | reverse complement strand
ATTCCTGGGATCGACGGGATCCACTCCGAGACGAGATGGCTGTTGTAGCCCGGCCGAAAGAAACGCTCCGTGCCGCGAAACAGGCAGGCGCTGTGCTCATGCCAGCCAAGGCCGCTGCCGGTCTTGAAGGCATTGGCGACTTTCGGCTCGTCCAGCCACATCGACTGAACGACTTCGAAGGCACCGGCAAAAAAGGCGGGACTGTTCTCCTCGGCAAACACCATCGCCTGCTCCGGCGAAAGGCTGAAGCGGTCGGTGTTTTCGTCGTAAGTGATATATTCGGCGGCAGCCTGTGCTGAGAGCCACTCGCGCAAATAGCGCTCTTTCTGGCCGGTTTTGGCGGCAAGCTCCGCTGCCGTCATCGGCGTACCGTCCGCCATCGCCTTGAAAAGACCGGTGTGATCGCCGAGCACCACCAAAGCACCCGAGACGGCGGCCCCGAGATCGCCCACCAACCGACCGACCAGAGCGTCGAGTTTCTGCATATCAGGTTCGCGCATGACTTCCTCCTCTCGTCAGGCATGATCCGGAAATTTGCGAAGTCAGCCAGCCAGGATCATGCGAAGCAAAAATCTGGATATGCGACGACGTTCGAGGATAGTCGTCGCACATCCAGAATCGCTGCAGCGTTTCGTCCAGATATTTTTTGGAAGGCGGAACCCTACGCTTGAGCGGCCGGGGAGGCAATGATCCAAGCGGGTTAAGCCGCTCCAGACAATGCCAGGGAGCGGCTGTAATCTACTGATTTGAATAGATTATTTGTAAGACGGATTTGACGTCTCAATCGGCCTTGCCGAGTGCTTTTTCAAGGGTGGAGAGCAGGCGGGGATCATCTGCTGTAACGTCAGGTGCGAAGCGCGCGACAACCTCGCCGTCCCTGCCGATCAGAAACTTTTCGAAGTTCCAGAGCACTTCGCCGTCCGGCTCGTTCGCGAGACCGTGCGCCTTCAGCCGTTCGCGCATCGGGCCTTCGCCCGTGGTCTCAGGGATGATTGCCGTCAGCTCTTGATACAGCGGATGCTTTTCCGCACCCTTTACCGAGATCTTGGAAAACATCGGAAACTGCACGTCGTAGGTCAGGCTGCAGAAAGCGGCGATCTCTTCATCGGTACCGGGTTCTTGGCCCTTGAAGTCGTTGGCGGGAAAGCCCGCGATCACGAGACCCTCGTCGCGCTTGTCCTCATAAAGTTTTTCCAGGCCTTCATATTGCACCGTCAGGCCACACTTCGAGGCGACGTTGACGACCATGATCACCTTGCCGCGATAATCGGCGAGCGTCGTGTCGCTGCCGTCGATCCTCTTTACCGGAATGTCGAGTACGCTGTCGGTCATTTCATTCAACTCCAGATGAGATGGAAAACAGGATGCCGATATTTGCCCCTATTTCCGCGACGTCAAGGTCAGAAACCGGCTCAGGCAGCTTCGTCCATCCGAACCAGATGGCCGCTCGAAATCTCGCGATACTGCCGGGCCGGCGGGATGTAGCCCACAGGGCGCACCGGGCTCTTCAGCTCATCAATGGCAAGGTTGCGCTTGATGCCGCGTCGGGACGGATCGGGGACGGGAACAGCCGCCATCAGCTTCTTCGTATAGGGATGCTGCGGGTTTTCGAAGACCGAGGCCCGCGGCCCGATCTCGACGATTTCCCCAAGATACATCACTGCGACACGATGGCTGACGCGTTCGACCACGGCCATATCGTGTGAGATGAAGAGATAGGCGAGATTGAGGCTCTGCTGCAGGTCCATCAGCAGATTGCAGACCTGTGCCTTGATCGAGACGTCGAGGGCGGAGACGCTTTCGTCGGCAACGATGACCTTCGGATCGAGCGCCAGAGCGCGGGCAATGCAGATACGCTGGCGCTGGCCGCCGGAGAATTCGTGCGGATAACGCGACATCATGTCGGCCTTCAATCCGACGCGTTCGAGAAGATCGGCCGCCTTGGCACGCGCCTGGGCGCGAGTGCCGAGCCCATGTTCGATGATCGGCTCGGCAACCGCTGCGCCGATGGTCATGCGCGGGTTAAGGCTGGCGAAGGGGTCCTGGAAGATCATCTGGATGCTGCGGCGCATTTGGCGCAGGTTGAGCGCATCGAGGGTCATCACGTCGTAGCCGTCTAGGCGAACTTCGCCGGCATTGGGGTCGATGAGGCGCATGATGGAGCGTCCCGTCGTGGATTTGCCGCAACCGGATTCGCCGACAAGCGACAGGGTTTCGCCCTGGGCGAGATCGAAAGAGACATTTTCGACGGCGTGGATGGCGCCGGTTACGCGGCCGAGCAGCCCGCCGCGCGTGGCAAAACGCGTAACGAGGTTTTTCACTTCCAGGATCGGCGTCTTGCGGTGATCGACCGTGTCGGCAAGCGAGGCCGGTTCGTTGAGTTCGCCGGTGGTGGCGTCGACGATCGGGAAGCGCTGCGGCTGCGGCTGGTTTTTCATCGATCCGAGGCGCGGCACCGCCGAAAGCAGGGCGCGCGTGTAGG
>JAGWJK010000998.1 GCA_028865845.1 Rhizobiaceae bacterium | reverse complement strand
CACGTTCCGCCAGGCGATCGATCTCGTCGCCTCCTGCGGCAGGGTCGTTTATGTCGGCTACGCCAAGAACCCGATCGCCTATGAGACCAAGTACTTCCTGCTCAAGGAGATGGATATTCGCGGCTCGCGCGGATCGGAACTCGCTGATTTCCACGATGTGATCGCCTATCTCAAGCAGCATCCGCAGGCTGGCGATCGCATCGTCTCGCGCGTCGTCCCGATCAAGGAAGCCGGCTCGGCCATGGAAGCCTGGGACAAGGATCCCGGCGCCTTCACCAAGATCATCGTGCGGATCGAAGCGGAGCAGGACGCATGAGCATCGAAGATATCTTCGGTCTCGACGGCCAGCATGCGCTGGTGACCGGCGGCGGCAGCGGGCTTGGGCTTGCCATCGCAAAATGCTTCGTCCAGGCAGGCGCCAAAGTGACCATCACCGGCACCAATGCCGACAAGCTGGAGAAGGCCCGCGATGCGCTCGGACCTGCTGCCAGCCACTCCGTCTTCGACGTGACCAATGCCGAAGCCGCCGAGGCCTTTGCGCGCGATATCGAACAGAAATTCGGGCGCGTGTCGATCCTCGTCAACAATGCCGGCAACACGGTGAAGAAGCCGCTCGGCGACATGAGCGTCGAGGATTTCAATGCGGTCATGAACGTCCATGTCGGCGGCGCCTTTGCGATGTCGCGCGCTTTCCTGCCGCAGATCAGGGAGGCCGGAGGCAGCATCCTTTTCACCGCCTCCATGAGCTCATTTCTCGGTGTCCCGAACGTGATCGGCTATTCAGCGGCAAAATCCGCTTATGTCGGCATGGTGCGAGCGCTGGCAACCGAGCTTGCCCCATCCGGCGTGCGCGTCAACGGCGTGGCGCCAGGCTGGATCGACACCGCATTGCTGCGGCAGGCGACTGCTGCCGACCCGGAACGGGCACGCAAGATCAACAGCCGCATTCCCATGGGCCGTTTCGGCGAGGGCGCCGATATCGGCTGGGCCATGACCTACCTCGCCTCACGCGCCGCAGCCTATGTGACCGGCCATATCCTGGTGGTCGACGGCGGCGCGTTGCATGGCTTCTGACGCAATCATTTCGAGAAGGAAACCCAGATGACGACCGAGACCGACAAGGCGATGTTCGAGACCATCCGCAAGGACCTTTTTACCGCGGTAGTGGGTGACGTGCTCGATGTCATGGGCCATCGCCGCCAGTTTCTGCCCGCCGGCATCGCGCCGCTGCAGCCGGAGATGAAGATCATCGGCCGGGCCATGCCGGTGCTGGAGGCCGACGTATTCTCCGACGGCACGCCTGACGCCCAGGGCCCGCTCGCCAGCAAACCGTTCGGCATCATGATGGAAGCGCTCGACAGCCTGAAGGAGAACGAAGTCTATATCGCCAGCGGCTCCTCCTTCCGCTACGCGCTCTGGGGCGGGCTGATGTCTACCCGCGCCCAGAAGCTGCTGGCCGCCGGCGCCGTCCTCAACGGCTTCGTTCGCGATAGCTGGGAGATCGAAAGGCTCGGCTTCTCCGTCTTTTCGCGCGGCATCTACGCCCAGGATCAGGGTCCGCGCGGTAAGGTGATCGACTATGGCTGCCCGATCGAGATCGAGGGAATCCGGGTTACACCCGGCGACCTCATCTTCGGCGACCGCGAAGGCGTGCTCGTCATTCCGCGCGAGGCCGAGAAGGAAGCGATCGAACGCGCGCTGGAAAAGGTCAGCACCGAAAACAAGGTCGCGACGGCGATCCGCGGCGGCATGAGCGCCTGCGAAGCTTTCAGCACTTTCGGCGTCATGTAAGCAAGAGGCGGGCTCCTCCTCCGACTTCTCCCGAAACACGACAATTTCCAACGGTCCGCCGGTCTATCCAGGCCGGCGGACGAGATGCGCTTTCTCGTTGGATGAACAAGCAGCGCGTCACCAAAGACCACCTTAATTTGCTGCGAACTGCACACAGTTTGACCAGGCAGATGCGTCGCTCAGCCCGGTCTTGAAGTGGCCGACACTTGTCAAAGCCTGGACCAGGTTGTGAGGAGTTTGCAGCGCACGCCAAAACGAAACATCTCATGCCACTTCACCTTGATTTGAACGGAACCATCACCTCTGCTTTTCCGTTGTTGTCGCAATAAGTTATGGCGATTTGTCGCTTAGCTTGGCAGCGGCTGCGGCGGTTAGCCGGCGTTTACCGGGAGAGAGCGCGGGCGTATGGTCCGACAAGCAGTTCTGTTGGTGCATCGATTTCGCTGTCAGTCAGGGATGGAGACATGCTCACACTCAATATCAACGGACAAATGCGCCAGGTCGATGTGCCCGAGGACATGCCGCTTTTGTGGGTGCTGCGTGATCATCTCAATCTGGTTGGCACGAAATATGGCTGCGGCGTCGCCCAGTGTGGCGTCTGCACCGTCCATGTCGGCGGCAAGCCGGTGCGCTCATGCCAGTTGACGGCCGGCAATGTCGGCACCCGTGCGGTCGTCACCATCGAAGGAATTGGC
>JAGWJK010000997.1 GCA_028865845.1 Rhizobiaceae bacterium | reverse complement strand
TAGGGATGCTGTGGATTGTCGATCACCTTGTCCACTGCACCCCATTCGACGATCTGGCCGGCATACATGACCATGATGTCCTCGGCCACGTAACGCGCAGTAGCGATGTCGTGGGTGATATAAAGAAGGGCAAGTCCCATGTCCCGCTTCATCTCGTTCAGCAGATTGAGCACGCCGAGACGAACGGAGACATCGAGCATGGACGTCGGTTCGTCGGCGACGATCACCTCAGCGCCAACGGCGAGCGACCGCGCGATGTTGACGCGCTGGCGCTGGCCTCCGGACAATTCGTGCGGATGCTTCGGTGCGACGATTTTCGGGTCAAGCTTCACGCGAGTGAGCAATTCGGCAACGGCGTCGTCCAGTTGCCCGCCCTTCAACTCGCGATGATACAATTGCAGCGGTCGCTTCAAATGATAAGCGATAGTGTGGGCGGGGTTGAGCGAGGCGAACGGATCCTGAAAAATCATCTGAACCGAACGCCTGTAGTCCTTCAGCGAAGCGTGGCTACCTTCCACCGGCTTGCCCTTATAGAGCACCACGCCCTCGCTCGGCTCGTATTCGCGCATCACCAGGCGCGCGCAGGTCGTCTTGCCGCTACCGGACTCGCCAACCAGCGCCAATGTGCGGCCGCGCCGCAAGGCAAATGAGATGGAGCGCGCGGCATGGACCGTGGAGGCCCCATGACCGAAGGTCTTGGTGACGGCGTCGAGCGCCAGGATCGCATCTTCGGTTTTCGTCATGATGCGGCCTCGCTCATGATGCTGCTGCTTCCGTGCAGCGAAGGGAACGACGCCCAAAGCCGCTTCGTATACTCATGCTGTGGCGTTCTGTAGATCGCCTCGGCGGCGTTCTGCTCCACCAGCTTGCCGGAAAGCATGATGCCGATGCGGTCGCAGACCTGCGTCATCAGTCCGAGATCATGGGTGATGAAGAGAACGGAGAAGCCGAACTGACGGCGAAGCTCGTTGATCCGCTGCAGGATCTCGCGCTGCACGACGACATCGAGCGCCGTCGTCGGCTCGTCCATGACAACCATCTTCGGCCGCATCGCCAGGCAGATCGCGATGACGATGCGCTGGCGCATGCCGCCTGAAAACTGGTGCGGATAGTCGCGCATGCGATCGGGCGAGATGTCGACCAGACGCAGCATCTCCGCGGTGCGCTCACGTGCCTGTTCCCTGGTCATCCCCTGATGCGTGCGCAGGAGATCGTAAAATTGCGCCTCGATCCGCAAAACCGGGTTCAGCGAATTCATCGCGCTCTGGAACACCATCGCCACCTCGCGCCACCGAAAATCGCGAAGCGCGCGCTGGTCGAGATCGAGCACATCCCGTCCTTCCAGCAGGATACGGCTGCCCGTGCGGATCAAGGCCGGCGGTTTGTGAAGCCGGCTGATCGCGAAGGCGATCGTGCTCTTCCCGCAACCGGATTCACCGGCAAGACCGAAGATCTCGCCGGGCCCGACGTCGAAGCTGACATTGTCGACGGCCCGGAAGTCCGTCTTCTCGCCGATGTAATCGATGGTGAGGTTCTGGACTGAAAGCAGCGGCCCGTTCATAGGCGTCCCTCCCCCGCGCGGATCATCATTTTCCAGCGGCCAAGGCGGTTGCCCGTTCTCAGGCGCGGATTGGCGATTTCGTCGACTGCGAAGTTGAGCAGTGCGAGGCCGATACCGAGCAAGGCAAGGGCAAAACACGGCGTCAGGATGTCCCACCACGCGCCGACGGCGAGTGCCGAAGCCTTCTGGGCGTTATAGAGCATCGTGCCCCAGGAGACCACGCGAGGATCGCCAAGGCCGAGGAATTCCAGCGTCGCTTCCGTGATCACCGAGAAGACGACGCTGCCGATGAAATTGATGCCGACGATGGAGATGAGGTTCGGGAATATCTCGAAGCCCATGATGCGAAAGCCGGGCTCCCCCATCATCTCGGCCGATTTCACGAAATCCTTCTGTCGCACCGAAAGCGTCTCGGCGCGGGTGACGCGAGCGCCCCACGCCCAGGATGTGCAGCCGAGAATGACGGCGATGACCAATGGGCTCGCCTGGCCGATGAAGGAGGCGAGCACCAGAAGCAGCGGCAGGTTGGGAACGACGAGCACCATGTTGGTCAGGAAGCTGATGACCTCGTCCGTCTTGCCGCCGCGGTAGCCGGACAGGATACCAAGCGCCGTGCCGACGAAGGTGATCAGCAATCCGGCACCGAAGCCGACGGCAAGGGAGGTGCGCGCGCCATAGATGAGCCGGGCGAACACATCCTGGCCGATCCGTGTGGTGCCGAGCCAGTGATCTGCCGACGGCGCCTGATGCGGACGGCCGACGCGGGCGGCGGGATCGTAATGGGTCAGAAGCGGCGCGGCGAGCGCGACGATCAGGATCAGGGCGATGATGATGAAGCCGATCATGGCTTTGCGGTTGCCGAGCAAGCCGGAAAAGAGCGCCTTCATATCACGCTCCCTTCAGGCGCGGATCAAGCGCCACATAGC
>JAGWJK010000044.1 GCA_028865845.1 Rhizobiaceae bacterium | reverse complement strand
TATTCACAGCGTTGCCATGCTAGCGGGCCTGTCGGAAGGCGGCGTGCTCTCGGCGTCGGCGATCGCTGAATTTCATGGCGTATCCGTCAGCTACCTTCTGAAGCATCTGCAGGCGCTGTCGGGCGCCGGCATTCTCGATACCGTGCCGGGCCCTAAGGGTGGCTACAGGCTGGCGCGGCGTCCCGATGCGATCACGCTGCTGGATGTCGTCCTCGCCGTCGAAGGACCGGCGCCGGCTTTTCGCTGCGCGGAGATCCGGCAAAGGGGGCCGAACCCTCTGCCGGGCCGGTATTTCGCCAAGCCCTGCGGCATCAGCGCAGCGATGCTTGCCGCCGAGCGGGTCTACCGGGCCGAACTCGCCAAGACCACCATTTCCGACGTCCTTGCCGATCTCGCCGAAGGCGACGACGGCGGCATTGCGGCAAGGGGCTGTGCCTTCCTTGCCCTTAACGAACGCAAGACCAACCGATAACCGAAACCCAAGGAGAGAACCATGCATCCCCGTTTCAACTTCGCCGAAGCATCCCCGAGTTCCTATAAGGCCGTCGCGGCGCTGGAAGCCCACGTCCAGCATTCCGGCCTCGACCGCCGCTTCATCCACCTCATCAAGCTCAGGGCATCGCAGATCAACGGCTGCGCCTATTGCGTCGACATGCATGTCAAGGAAGCCCGCCACGACGGCCTCAGCGAGCAGTGGATCAACCTGATGTGCGTCTGGAAGGAATCGCCGGTCTATGACGCCCGCGAGCGTGCTCTGCTCGGCTGGGTCGACGCTGTAACGAAGATCGCCGAAACCGGCATTCCGGATTCTGACTTCGACGTGCTGAAGCAGCATTTCAGCGAAGAGGAGATCGTCAAGATCACCGTGGCGATCGGCACGATCAATATCTGGAATCGTCTCGCCGTCGGCTTCCGCTCACAGCATCCGATCGATGCGGTCGTGAAGGCTGCGTAAAAAACCTTCTCCCCAGCGGGGAGAAGGATGCGCGTAAGCGCAGGTTGAGGGGGCGTTGCACCGTAAGGTGGGCTTTCACTCGCGTTCAAGCCGCTCGAAGCGCCGCTTCGAGCCCCCTCATCCGCCCTCTAGGGCACCGTCTCCCCGATGGGGAGAAGGTAGCTGGTCACATCAAGCAGCAGCCGAAGCAGTCGAGGTCGGGACTTCCGAAATGGTCTTCAGAACCTGCGAAGCGATCTGGTAGGGGTCGCCCTGGGAGTTCGGACGACGATCTTCGAGGTAGCCCTTGTAGTCGTTCTTGATGAAGGAGTGCGGAACGCGGATCGAGGCGCCACGGTCGGCAACGCCATAGGAGAACTTGTTCCACGGAGCGGTTTCGTGCTTGCCGGTCAGACGCATGTGGTTGTCCGGGCCGTAAACAGCGATGTGGTCTTCCAGGTTCTTGTCGAACTGAGCCATCAGCGCTTCGAAGTAGGCCTTGCCGCCGACTTCGCGCATGAACTTGGTCGAGAAGTTGCAATGCATCCCCGAGCCGTTCCAGTCGGTGTCGCCGAGCGGCTTGCAATGGAACTCGATGTCGATGCCGTACTTTTCGCACAGACGCAGCAGCAGGTAGCGAGCCATCCAGATCTGGTCGGCAGCGCGCTTGGAGCCCTTACCGAAAATCTGGAATTCCCACTGGCCCTTGGCCACTTCGGCGTTGATGCCTTCATGGTTGATGCCGGCAGCCAGGCAAAGGTCGAGATGCTCTTCAACGATCTGGCGAGCGACATCGCCGACGTTCTTGAAGCCAACGCCGGTGTAGTACGGACCCTGCGGAGCCGGGTAGCCTGCTTCCGGGAAGCCGAGCGGGCGGCCGTCCTTATAGAAGAAGTATTCCTGCTCGAAGCCGAACCAGGCGTCTTCGTCGTCGAGGATGGTGGCGCGGGCGTTGCTCGCGTGCGGCGTTTCGCCGTCCGGCATCATGACTTCGCACATGACGAGCGCGCCGTTGGTGCGGGCAGGGTCCGGATAAACGGCGACGGGCTTCAGCACGCAATCGGAGCTGCGGCCTTCGGCCTGCATCGTGGACGAACCGTCGAAGCCCCACAGCGGCAGCTGCTCAAGCGACGGAAATACGTCGAATTCCTTGATCTGCGTCTTGCCGCGCAAGTTCGGGACCGGGGTGTACCCGTCGAGCCAGATATACTCGAGCTTAAATTTAGTCATTACGCACCTCAGTAAGAGTTAACCACGCGAAGCAGGAAAAATCCGGGGCGCGCCCGCCCAAAAAGTTTCACTACAAACGGCTGACTGATGACATGCACGTGACATGCCAAATTGGACGGAACAGAACTCAATTTCTAAAAAATTGCGAAAAACGAGTCACGTTCCGACCGATTTTGAGCCGAGAAACGTCCGATTTCCTCAAAATCATGAACCATTTGACGAAAGGACACTGCCAACTTGTCGCAGTGCGGCAGATTCGAAGCAGCGCAGCAATCCTTGGCCTTAAAACCACATTTTCCTACCAGGAAACCTCAAAATTGCCCATAATTTCAACGTTTTGCATTTTTTTTGAGCAAATACCTGAAAAAGCGGCTCAAACTCTGCTATATATAAGCTGTCTCTTGAAGCGCGCCCGCTTGAACACCAAAAAGGGGGAGACATCGTAATGGCAACCAGCCCACAACAGCAGACGGCAAAAATTTTCCAATTTCCTGTCACGTCGCGGACCCTTCCGTCCGCGCAACGCAACTCCGTGAACCTCAATCCGGACATCGGTCCGCGCATCGCGACTGCCGCTTTCGACAGCTGGTATCACGAAGCCGCCATTACGGATGCCGATACCACCCGCAAGCAATAGGCCGTTTGTCCACAGCGCCGTGGCGCCCCGTGTTCATTCGGAAGATTTGGCTTGAGTGAGAAACAGGATGCCGTGCACCGGCTTTCCTGCATCCATGCGGATGATCGTGCGCTCCAAACCGCGAACGGCGAAGCCATGAGCCGCGGTGATCATGCGGATATAGGCTTCGGAGTGAGCGTACCGCAGCGAATCCCTGAGCAAAAAACTACCTTCCTCTCCCGCGTCCTCGACCGAAAAAGCAAAGACTGCGCCGGGCGCCGCCAGTTCGCTCGCAACCGCCATGACGCGCTCCAGACTGCCGAGATACATCAGCACATCGGCGGCGGCGATGAGATCGGCCCGATGCTTGGCGAGACCCTCCCCGAAGACGCCGGATTGATCCGGCGGCAACGACAGGTCAGCCTGGGCGAGATGATCGTAGACATCCTTGTCCTCAGCCTTGGCCAGCATTCCCTGCGAGAGATCGAAACCTTCCAGACGCTCGACGCGGTTACGGATTTCCGGGCCGAGCAGGCCGGTACCGCAACCGAGATCGACGGCGAGGCGATATCGGGCAGGCAAATCGCCGGCGCCGACGATCAGCGCCGCAAGCTTCTGCGGCACGGTGTAATGAAGCTTCTCGACGAGCGATGTCTCGAAACGGTCGGCGTAATCATCGAACAACCGCTCCACGTAACGGCTCGGCGGCTGGTCGGGCACGTCGATCGCTCCGAGCACGGCGAGCTTCAGCCGCGCGCCAAAGATATCGCCGGGATCGAGCGTCAGGACCTTGTCCAGCGCGTCGATGGCGCCCGTCGCGTCATCCGCCTTCTCACGATAGGAGGCAAGGCGGAACCAGCCGGCAGCCCAGCCCGGCGTCAATTCCAGCGCCTGCTCCATCAATTCGGCAGCACTGGCCGGCTCGCCACTCTCGGCGAGCATCCTGGCATAGTCGGCGCGTCGGTCGGCGATGGCATCGCCGGAAGAAAGCTCACTCGGCAGCATGATCAAGGCCTCGTTTCGTCTCCCGCCTTTGGACGCGGCCACAAAAAAACTCAAGTCCTATTTCAGGCAGGCATCTCTTAAAATTGCTTGCGAGTCGTGGGCTGGAGCCCTATCTCAAGCCGGCTGGAAAATGGTCAGGAGACGCCCGCATGTCCGATCACGTGAACAGGTTCCTGGGCGACTCGCCGGGCCGCACGCTGGTAAAGCTCGTCGTCGTGTCGCTGATCGTCGGCTTCGTGATGAAATTCTTCGGCTGGAGGCCGCTGGATTTCCTGTATGGATTCCGCCGTTTCGTCGTCGATCTCTGGCATTCCGGCTTTGCCGCACTCGGTGAATTTGGCGATTACCTGCTGCTCGGCGCCACCATCGTCATCCCGCTCTTCATCATTCTACGTCTGTTCAATTTCAATCGCTGACATGATCTCCCAACTTCCGCCTTCCACGCGGCGCCATGCGCTCCGCCTCGCCGGCCTTGCGCTCGCTGCCGTTGTCGCAAGTTGCGCCACGAAGCCGCCACCTGTAGTTTCCAACACGCCCGCCAGCGACCAGACGGCCGGAGCACTGCCGCTCGTCAATGCGCTGCGCGCCAAGAACGGGTTGCCGCCGCTGAAGATCGAGCCGACGGCCAGTGCGGCCGCCATCTACCAGGCACGGCGCATGGCCGACGCCGACAAGATGGAGCACCTGATGGGCATCGGCGATGATTTCGGCAAGCGCGTGAAGGCAAGCGGCGTCAAGCTGCCGGCGGCCGAAAACATCGCCGAAGGCCAGCGCGACGTGAATGCCGCCGTGACCGCCTGGATCAATTCACCGAAGCATTTGCACAACATGCTCGGCAAATATAACGGCCTTGGCGTCGCCCTCGCCTACGCGCCCACTTCCGGCGGCAAGCCATATTGGTCCATGGTACTCTCTTCGAATTGAGGGCGTACCCCGAGTCGCGCCTGAGACTGCCGAAGGATAGGGCGCATGGACCATCAAGAGCACAGCAGCAGGGTTTTGCCTTTCGACGTGACGCACCGTCTGGTGCTGTCGATCGCCATACCGATGACGCTCGGCTTCATGACGACGCCGCTACTCGGCCTGGTGGACACGGCCGTCGTCGGGCAGCTCGGCCAGCCGGATGCACTGGCGGGCCTGGCGATCGGCGCCGTGTTGTTCGACCTCATCTTCGCCAGTTTCAACTTCCTGCGCTCCTCGACGACGGGTCTGACCGCCCAGGCTTTCGGTCGCCGCGACCGACATGAACAGCAGGCGGTTTTCTGGCGGGCGCTGCTGTCGGCGCTGAGCTGCGGCATCGCCCTGTTGATCCTGTCGCCGCCACTGCTCTGGCTCGGCATCAAGCTGATGGGACCGGAGGGCGGCATTGCGGCGGCCACGCGCACCTATTTCTCGATCCGCATGCTCTCAGGCCCGGCGGCGCTTGCCAACTATGCCATACTCGGCTTCGTGCTTGGCCGTGGACAGGGGCGCATCGGACTACTGCTGCAGACCGTCATCAACGGCGTCAACATCCTGCTTGCCATCGCGCTCGGCCTCGGGCTCGGCTGGGGTGTCGCCGGCGTCGCCTGGGGCACGCTGATCGGCGAGATTGCCGGCGCGTTCACCGGCCTTGCCATCGTTCTGAAAAGCTTTGCCGGAGAACAGCGGCCGAGCCGAGGCGAATTGTTGTCGCGCGCTAAGCTTACCCAGCTTTTCGCGCTTAACCGCGACATCCTCATCCGAACCTTCGTGCTGATCGGCGCTTTCACGCTGATGACCCGCATTGGCAACACCTTCGGCGCAGTCACGCTTGCCGCCAACGCGGTGCTGATGAATTTCTTCCTGCTATCAGGCTATTATCTCGACGGGTTGGCGAATGCCGCCGAGCAGATCACCGGCCGGTCGATCGGCGCGAATTATCGCCCGGCCTTTGATCGCGGGCTGAAGCTGACGGCGCTTTGGTCCTTCGGGCTGGCGCTCGCCGCCGCCGTGTTTTTCTTCACCGTCGGGCCGGCGCTGATCCGGCTTTTGACGACATCGGAGGACGTGCGGCAGGCGGCAGGAACCTATCTGCCCTGGGCTGCCGTGACCGGATTGACCGGAGCCCTCGCCTTCCTGATGGATGGCGTGTTCATCGGCGCGACCTGGTCTCGCGACATGCGCAACCGCATGCTCATGTCCTTCGCAGGCTATCTTGTCGCGCTCGCGATCTTCGTTCCGCTGCTTGGCAATCACGGCCTGTGGATGGCGATGAACGCCTTCCTGCTCTTCCGCGGCATCTTTCTATTGATGGGCCTGAAACAGCGCGCCGATCAGACGTTCCGGCTCGCCCAGTAGTCGAGCTTCGCATCGCGCAGTTCGCGAATGGAGGAAACGCGCTCACGGTCGAGAAGTTTGGAAAGGCCGACGACGACCGTGCCAGGCAAGCCTGGTCCTTCGTAGACCATGCAGGAATAGAGCTGCACGAGATCGGCGCCGGCTTTGATCTTCTCAAGCGCGGTTTCGGCGGACGAGACACCGCCAACGCCGATGATCGGCAAGGCGGGCCCGACGCGTTTCCGGATCTTCGCCAGGACGGCGGTCGATTTTTCGAAGAGCGGCTTGCCCGAGAGGCCGCCGGCCTCCTTTGCCTGCCGCTGATCCTTGAGGCCATCGCGCGCGAGCGTCGTGTTGGAGACGATCAGACCATCGAGCGCATGGGCGAGAACCTCGGCAGCGATGTCGTCCATGCCCTCCTCGGTCAGATCCGGCGCAATCTTCAGGAAAACCGGGATCTTCCTGCCCACCTTGGCAGCCTCTTCGTCCCGGGCCGTAAGCACGGCCGAGAGCAGCGCCGACAGGCTTTCGCGCGCCTGGAGATCGCGCAGGCCCGGCGTGTTGGGCGAGGAAATGTTGGCGGTGAAATAACGGGCCAGCGAATAGAAGCGGCGGATGCCGAGGACATAGTCGCCGATACGGTCGGCGCTGTCCTTGTTAGCGCCGATATTGACGCCGATGATGCCGTTGCCGCGGATGGCAGCGAGCCGCGTATAAGCTGCTTCATGGCCTTCATTGTTGAAGCCGAGCCGATTGATGACGCCTTCGTCTTCGACCAGGCGGAAGATGCGCGGGCGCGGATTGCCCGATTGCGGCTTGGGCGTCACCGTCCCGATTTCGGTGAAGCCGAAGCCGAGCCGCAGCAGCGCCTCCGGCACCTCGGCGTTCTTGTCGTAGCCCGCGGCCATGCCGATCGGATTGGCGAAATCCAGCCCCGCCACAGTCTGGCGCAGGCGCGGATCGGCAGCGATCCGGCAGGCCGGAACGAGGCCGGATTTCAGGGCGGCAATCGACATGCCGTGGGCCGTTTCCGGATCGAACATGAAAAGGCCGCGCCGGCCGAGATCGCGAAAGGCGCCGATCATTCGGGCATCTCCGGGAAGACATGCGCACCATCGGTGCCGACGGGCAGCGGCTTTTCCCAAATGACGGCGGAAAGCGGAAGGGGCGCATAAAGGTGCGGGAAGAGATCGCCGCCGCGCGACGGTTCGAAGACGAGTTGTTCGCCAAGCGCATCGCCATCGACTGCGACCAGAAGCAGACCCGCCTGGCCGGCGAAATAGCGGGCCGCTGTCTCCCTGGCCTGTTTTGCCGTGGAGAAATGAATGAAACCGTCGGTCAAATCGATCGCCGCGCCGTTGAAAACACCGGCCTGCCTGGCCTGCTGCCAGAGCGTGTCCGGCACGATCTTGTAAACCACTGGCATAGCGGTCATCATCCCCGTCTAAAGCTTGTCTCTCATACGGCTTTGCACGAAAACCGCAGCCGATGTCCACGGTCACCAGGAATTATTTTGGGGTTTAAACGCAGAAAATCCGGAGGATGACATGAAGAAGGAAATGGTTTCGGGCCTTGCCGCCCTGCTCCTGCCCGCCACGCTTCTGCTCACAGTGCCCGCCCAGGCGGCCGAGCCGGACCAAACGCGTTTCCAGCTTGAGCGCAGCGGCGACCACTTCATCCGCCTCGACAGGCAGACAGGCGCCATGTCGATCTGCCAGGAGCAGAACGGCAATCTCATCTGCCGCATGGCCGCGGATGAGCGTGCGGCCTATAACGACGAGCTGGACCGCCTTTCCGATCGCGTTTCGAAACTGGAGAAAGCCGTCGCGGACAACAACGGATCGTCGTTGCCCAACGATGCCGATGTCGACCGCGCTCTCGGGATCATGCAGAAATTCATGCGCGGCTTCATGGGAATGGCGAAGGAACTTCAGAACGAACAGCCGAGCGACAAGGCGCAGCCGCAAAAGACCTGACGAATTTGCTGCGGCACCGCGAAAAGCCTTGGGATATAGGATCTTACTCCTATCGCCGCCTTTACTCGCGAAAAAGCCTCAGTTAATCTTTTTTTAAGAGTGAAACGCTGGGTGTTCCGGCTTCCGAGTTTTAGCCGACGATGCTGTCACACGAGCAGATATGGAGCGCGATCGACAGGCTTGCCGAGCGGCACGCCTTAACACCCTCCGGGCTCGCGCGGCGTTCCGGCCTCGATCCGACCTCGTTCAACAAATCGAAGCGGCTGAGCCATGATGGGCGGCTGCGCTGGCCGTCGACGGAATCGATCGCCAAGGTGCTGGATGCGACGGGGGCCAGCGTCGAGCAGTTTCTCGGTTTCATGAGCGCGGCGGCAAGGACAAGCGGTGCATCCGAACTCAGTTCGCTGCCGCCAGGTAATTCCATACCCCTGATCGGCTTCGCGCAGGCCGGCGCCGGTGGTTTTTTCGACGATGCCGGTTTTCCAGCGGGCCAAGGTTGGGATATGGTGGAGTTTCCGGCAACGCCTGGCCGGAAGGCGGGCGTTTATGCGCTCGAAGTACAGGGCGAAAGCATGCTTCCGCTCTATCGCGACGGCGATGTGCTGATCGTCGAACCCGGTGCGCAGATCAGGCGCAATGACCGGGTGGTCGTCAAGACCCGCGAAGGTGAGGTTATGGCCAAGGTGCTGCTGCGGCAGAGCGCCCGGTCGATTGAATTGCTGTCTCTCAATCCGGACCATCCCAATCGAAGCTTCGATCTTGCGGATGTGGAATGGATCGCCCGGATCATTTGGGCCAGCCAATAGGAAAGTTTTCTCGTTATGCGTCGTGATATGTGGCTTGCAGGTGTGGCAGGTGTGGTCCTCGGTTCGTGGCTGACATTGATTGTCGTGCAGCTGCAGGAGCACGGCTTCGGGATCCCGAGCCGGAGCACCAGCGAAACCGTTGCCGAAAACCACGAAACGGTCGCGGCACCACCGGCCAGGGAAACGGCAAAGGCAGAGGTCGCTGCGCAGCCGGCTCAAACCCAGCCGGTACAGGCGCAGCCGGAAGCCACCAAGCAGGATAATGCTCCGGCAGCCACTGCTCCTGCCACCACCGATACATCGGTGCAACCGGCAACCGTGACCGCACAGGCGACACCGGCCGCCGCAACGACGGCGCCAGCTACCGTCGCCACCGCGCCAAGCACGGTCACGCCCGCGCCGGTCAAGGTGGCTTCCGAAACCAACCCGTCGCCCGACAACGGCACAGCTGCGCCGTCGACAACCGCACCGTCGACGACAACTCCGGCAGCCACCGCGGAGACGACACCGACAGCAACCCCTGCCTCCACATCGGAGGATGCCGCGAAAGCGGCAATTGCCTCGAGCTCCGATCAGAACAAGAAAGACAATCCTGTCGCCGCAACGCAGCCGACAAAGGCGCCGCAGGGAAAATCAGCGACCGAAGTCGCGCAGTTGAGAGTAACGCCGTCGAGTAAGACCGAGACGCAGGCCGCGCAGGCCAAGATTGCCGGTAAGGCGCAACCGGAAGCGACCGCCACGGCGAAGGCCACGCCCGGCAAGGCTAACCCCAAGCAGGAGCCTGCAAAGCAAGTCGCTTCCGCAGAGGTAGGCACGAACCCGCTTTCGGCGGGCTCGGCGTCGCTAAACCCGGCAACGGCAACGCAGACCTCTCCAGGCCAGACGTCAACGACCCCGTCATCGACGGCTTCGGCATCGACAGCTCCAGCATCAGCAACTTCGACAGCTTCGACCCCGGCCTCATCCGACGCGGCGCTAGCCGCCCAGGCGGCACCGGAGCAAATACCGGCGGATCAGGCGGACCGGGAACTGGACGCTTCAGCACACCGCACCGCACCGAACACGTCGACCCCTGCACCGACGGAACAGGCTTCCCTCGGAGGCGAGCAGAAGCCCGGCGACGCAGCAAAATCAATCGAACTGGTGCGTCCCTTTGCCGACCGCGCCGGCATACTGACCATCGGCGGCAAGAGCGTGCAGCTACCCGGCATCATCCCGACCGATGCCGACCGCACCTGCATCGGCCCGAACGGCAAGGAATGGCCCTGCGGAACCATGGCGCGCACGGCCTTCCGTATGTATCTGCGCGGCCGCACGATCGATTGCGACCTTCCAAGCCCGATCTGGAAAGGAACGGTCACCGGCGCCTGCCGCTACGCCCGCATCGACCTCAGCGAATGGCTGGTGCGCTTCGGCTGGGCGTTGCCGGAAGCCGGCTCCCCGCTCGCGGCGCTGGCCGACGAGGCACGCGCGCAGAAGCGCGGACTTTACGGTGACGATCCGCGCATAGGCGGAAAGTCGACGCTCGGCCCGGCCCCCGCCAAGGAAGACCCGCTCAATCCAATCTGACGCCGCAATATCGTCACCTGCCTTCGAGATGAGATCGCGAAGGTTTGGGCTTGATTGTCCGGGCCGCTCTAATATCCTGTTTTCACGCAGTTCCATCCGGAAAGCCGCTCGACGGCCTTAGCTGGATCTGCCTCAGTTTACAGCCAAACACAGAGGATCCTGCTTCGCCATGAACAAGCCGCTCTCCACCCAAGAGGCCCTCATCTATGTGATGGTGATGGCCTCGGCCGTCGACCGGACGATGAACGACCGGGAGTTGGGCCGGATCGGCGAGCTGATCCATGCCTTGCCGGTTTTCAACGGCTTCGACGACGAAAGGCTGATCTCCGTCTCGCGCGATTGCGCCAAGCTCCTTGCCGGCCCGGAAGGTCTCGACATCGTGCTGGAGATCGTGCGCGACACGCTGCCGGCCAAGCTCTACGACACCGCCTATGCGCTTGCGGTCGAAGTCGCCTCCGCAGATTTTTCCGTGAAGGCGGAGGAACTGCGGCTTCTGAGCCTGCTGCGCGACCGTCTCGGTCTCGATAAGCTCACCTGTGCCGCCATCGAGCGCAGCGCGATTGCGCGCTACCGCAAGGGCTGACGCTCAATAAAGCCCGTAAGGGAAATAGCGCAGATAGATTTCCTGCAGGCGTCCGTCGCGCGACAGCGTCGCGAGCGCGTGGTTGATTGCGGCCGTGAGATCGGCATCCTGCTGCCGCAGCATGATGGTCATGCCTTCGCCGAGGAATTGCTGCGAGAGATAGGGACCATCGAACATCGCGCAGCATTTGTCGGCCGATGGCGACGATACCCAGAAGGACAGTTGCAGACCGTCGGCAAAGGCAGCATCGACGGCGCCATCCTTGACGGCCGCCAGAAGCGCGTCCTTGTCGTCGAAGGGCACCTGCTTGATTGCCGGGAAGAAGGCGGCAAGCATCGCCTCATGCGTTGTCCCCTTGACGACGCCGACGGGATGGCCGGCAAGCGACGCGGCCGTGGTGCCGTCGATCGACGCCTTGAGATTGCGGACGAAACGGGCGGGCAGCATCAGGAACGGCCGCGAGAAGGCGAAATCCTTGCGCAGTTCCGGCGTGACGGCGACGCCGGCGATCACCGCATCACCCTGTGACGCCGCCAGGGCCGCCTGCAATTCATCGAAGGGCAGCGCCTGGATCTGGCACTTGTCCGCTATGTCGAGCTCGTCGCAGATCTCACGGGCAAGATCGATATGAAAGCCCGCCAGCTTGCCGTTTTGGTCGGCGAAATTGAAGGGTGGGAAATCGACCGAGGTGAGGAAGCGCAGCCTGACCAGCGACGAGAGATCAGGCTTCGGCAGCCGCTCGCGGGAATCGAACATGATAGGTAGCCCGGGCGGCGGCGCGTCCTGGGCTGCGGCGGAAGCGATGCAAGCCAGGGTGACAAGCATCGTGGCCGCCATGCGTACTGCCAAAAAAGGCAGGGAAAAAAGGCTTGTACGCATGGCGATGGTTGAGCCTCCGGCCGAGATTCGTAAGGTCCCGTTC
>JAGWJK010000996.1 GCA_028865845.1 Rhizobiaceae bacterium | reverse complement strand
CCATGGCCGAGGTGGCTGCTGCTGCCGGCGTGTCGATGCAGACGGTCTCGCGCTACCTGCGCTCTCCCGAGACCGTCGCTGCCGATACCAGTCAGCAAATCCAGGATGCGATCGAAAAGACGCATTACGTGCATAATCTTGCGGCCAGCCATCTCGCCTCGACGCGCAGCAACACGGTCGCCGCGATCATCCCGACGCTTTCCGCTTCCATCTTCGCCGAGACGATCCAGCATTTTTCCGAGGTGCTGCATCGCGCGGGTTATCAGATATTCCTCGGCTACACCGACTATCGCTCAGATCGCGAAGAAGAGGTTATCCGCAGCCTTCTCGGTCGCCGTCCCGACGGCATCTTCATCATCGGCACGCACCATAGCCGCAATAGCGTGGCGCTGTTGAAACGCGCGCGCATTCCGATCGTCGAAGGCTGGGATATGACGCCGAGACCGCTCGATCGGCTCGTCGGATTCTCCAACAAGGCCGCCATCGGCGAGATGGTCGATCATCTCGTGCGGAGCGGCCGACGGAGGATCGTCTTCAGCGGCGTGCTGCGAAAGGGGGACAGCCGCGCGACGGAACGCCGTGATGGCTTCATAACCGAAATTATGGAACATTATCCAGGCGAGGAAGCGCGGTTACACGTGTCGACCGAATTGCCGCTTGAGATGGCTTCAGGCGCCGTACTTTTGCGGCAGGTGCGCGAACGTTATCCCGATGCCGATGCCATCATGTTTTCGAGTGACGTTCTTGCCTCCGGCGCGCTCCTGGAAAGCGTTCGGATCGGCATTGCCGTGCCGCAGGCGCTTGCCATCACCGGCTTTGGCGATTTTGAGCTTTCCAAGCAGCTCAATCCATCGCTGACGACGGTGTTCGTTCCCGCCGACGAGATCGGGCGGCAGGCTGGCAGGCTATTGCTCGAGGGCATGCAGGGCGTCGCTTCCGACAAAAAATCCATCGATGTCGGCTTCACGCTGATGGTCCGCCAGAGCGGCTGAATACTCTTCCTCACAACCGGTTCTGAAACGACGACGCGGCTGATGCCGATTGCTGCTTGGGTGCTCAAAACTACGGAAAAATGTTAGCGCTCACTCTATACATTCTCTTTAAAAAGCGTAAGTTGACTGAAACGAAAATACGCATTTCTTTTGGGAGGACTGAGTGTCATGGCAATTTTGTCGGGCATACGCGTGCTGGATTGTTCGATTGCCATGGCAGGCCCGTTCGCGGCTCAGAGGCTGGGTGACCTTGGCGCCGATGTGGTGAAGGTCGAGCCGGTGACGGGCGAATGGCAGCGGCATGTCGCAGCCGGTGGCGCCGAGGGAAACAAGGTCAATGTCTCGTTCCTGTCGCTCAACCGCAACAAGCGCTCGCTTGCCATCGACCTGAAATCGCCTGACGGCAAGCAGGTGCTGATCGATCTCGTCAAGACCGCCGATGTGTTCCTGCAGAACTATCGCCCTGGTGTCGCCAAGCGTCTCGGTGTCGACTACGAGACGCTTTCGGCCATCAATCCGCGCCTCGTCTATGTGTCTATCTCCGGCTACGGCGAGGATGGACCTTATGTGAACCGGCCCGGACAGGATCTCGTGCTGCAGGGCATGTCCGGCGCGATGCTGTCAGCCGGCCGCGAGGGTGAGGCGCCGACGGCAGCCGGGCAATATCTGGTCGACGCGATCACCGCCTATACCGCCTTCGAAGGTGCACTGGCCGCGCTCTTCCACCGCGAGCGTACCGGCGAGGGTCAGCTCGTTCAGGTCAATATGCTCGATGCGATCACGACGATCCAGATGCAGGAGCTTTCCGTTTTCACCGTCGGCCACAAACCACAGAAGCGCTCCGCCGAACCGCATGCGCATGTCTATATCCGCTCGCCATACGGTGCTTTTTCCACCAGCGACGGCTTCATCATCGTTGCCTTCCCGAAGCTGAAGACGCTCGGGGAGGTGATCGGCGAAGACAGTTTCCTCACCATGGTCGACGAGATCGATACCTGGGAACGGCGGGACGAGATCTTTGCGAAGACGCGTGAACGGCTGAAAACAAAGACTTCGGCGGAATGGCTGGAATTGTTGCGCGCCGCTGATATCTGGTGCGGCCCGGTCTACGGCTATGCCGATCTCGTCGAAGACGAGCAGATCAAGCACAACGGCACTTTCGTCGAGTATGAGCATCCGACGGAAGGTCTCGTAAAGACACCGGGTTTCCCCATCCGCTTCTCCAAGACGCCGTCGGTCGTCGAACGCGGTGCGCCGATCACCGGCCAGCATACCCGCGAAATTCTGGCGGAAGCCGGCTACGACGCGGAGAAAATCGAGGCTTTGGAGCGCGCCGGCGCGATCGCCTCGGGAGCGCTGTGACATGCAGCATCTGAAGGCCCTGACTTGGGACCATCCCCGCGGCTACAATGCGCTTGCCGAGGCGTCCCGTCTGCCGGCTTTGGCGGAAAGTGGGCTGTCGATCACCTGGGATAAGCAGCCGCTGGAGGGTTTCGAATCCCATCC
>JAGWJK010000995.1 GCA_028865845.1 Rhizobiaceae bacterium | reverse complement strand
GACATCCAGCAGCGCATCGCTTCCTTCGCCGGCAAGGCTGACGTGATCTACACGCCGGCATCCAACCTGCTGCAGCCGGCCATTGCCGCCGTTTCGGCATCGGCCCGTCAGGCTGGCATCCCGATCGTCAACTCGGATGACGCGGCCGTTCGCAACGGTGTCGTCCCGGCAAGCTTTGCGGTCAACTACGAGCAGGTCGGCGAAAACGCCGGCAAGATCGCTGCACAGATCCTGAAGGGCGCCGACCCGAAGACGATCAAGCCGTCGCGTCCGGCCTATGAAGACCATGCGCCGCTGATCAACACGACGGTTCTGAAGGCATTCGGCGCCGAAGTGCCGGCCTCGCTTTCCGACTGCAATTGCTTCGTCAAGTAAGCGGTTACACGGTTCATTCGGTCAATGTGGCGGCGCCGAAAACGCCGCCATTTTGCAAGCCCATGCTGCAGGGAGGCACGGATGCTGGACATCAAATCCGCGCGCAAGGTTTTCTACAAGGGACAGCCGGACGAAAAGATCGCGCTCGACGGTCTTTCCCTGTCGCTGAAAACAGGTGAATTCGGTGTGGTCATCGGCTCGAACGGCGCCGGCAAGAGCAGCATGCTCAACGCCATTTCCGGCGCGCTGACGCTGGATTCCGGACAGATCATCATCAATGGCGACGACGTGACCGGCATGCCGGTGCACAAGCGCGCCGCGCGCCTGTCCAGAGTGTTCCAGGACCCGATGCGCGGCACCGCCGCCAGCATGACGGTCGCTGAAAACATGCTGCTGGCGGAGCTGCGCGGCAAAAGGCGCGGCCTGCGCCCGGGCCTGAACGCCGCGCGGCTGTCTGCCTACAAGGATCGCCTCTCCCTTCTCGGGCTCGGGCTTGAGAACCGGCTGAACACCAAGGTCGAGCTGCTGTCCGGCGGCCAGCGGCAATCCCTGTCGCTGATCATGGCGGTCGGCGGCTCGCCGGAGCTGCTGCTGCTCGACGAACATACTGCCGCGCTTGATCCACGCACTGCCGACATCGTCATGCAGGCGACGGTTCGCACCGTGGAGGCACTCAAGCTGACGACCCTGATGGTAACGCACAATATGCAGCACGCAGTCGATTTCGGCGACAGCATCATCATGCTCGACGCTGGTCGCCTGCATCTCGAAATCACCGGCGAAGGCAAGCAGCGGATCACCGTCCCCGAGCTGATCGGTCATTTCGCCGTCAAGACCGACCGCATGTTGCTGGTGAGCTGATATGATGGAATTTATTCAGGAAACCGTTTCGAGTTTCGTCTCGCTGATCCCGGTGACGTTGGCGCAGAGCTTCGTCTTGAGTTTCGTGGTGCTCGGCATCATGATCCCGTTCCGGATGCTGAGCTTTCCGGATCTGACCAGCGAAGGCGCATTCCCGCTCGGCGGCTGCGTGTGTGGCATATTGCTAGCCGCCGGTGTGTCGCCGCCGCTCGCGATCGCCGCCGCCTTCGTCATCGGCCTTGCGGCCGGCTGCTGCACCGCCTTCATTCACCTGCGCTTCCGCATCCATACGCTGCTCGCCGGCATCCTGATGTCGACCATGCTCTACAGCGTCAATCTCGGCATCATGGGCAAATCGAACCTCTCCGTTTTCGGCTCTCCGACGGTATTCGACTGGGTGCCGATGACGGAGCCGGGCTTTCCGGCCAGCAAGATCGTCGTCGCCGGGCTGCTCGCGCTGATCGTGCTGATTTGCCTCAATCTTTATTTCAAGACGGAGAAGGGCACGGCGATGCGCGCCGTCGGCGCCAATCCCGATATGGCCGAGGCGCAAGGGATCAATGTCTGGGCCGCCACGATCGGTGGCGTCGGCCTCGCCAGCGGCTTTTCGGCCGGCAGCGGCGCACTGATGGTGCAGTCGCAGGGTTTCGCTGACGTCAACATGGGCATCGGCATCCTCATCAACGGCCTTGCGGCGCTGATGATCGGCGAGGCATTCACCGGCAAGCAGACGGTTCTGCGCCAGCTGCTCGCCCCCTTCGTCGGATCGATCATCTATTACCAGCTGGTATCGCTCTGCCTTGCCGCCGGCATGCCGCCCCCGGACCTGAAGCTCGCAACCGGCCTGTTCGTGCTCGCCATGCTGGCGCTGCCGAGCATTCGACGCAGCCGTGGCGGCGCGCCCGCGCGCGAAACCATCCGCGAATAATTTCAAGGAAAAAAGTTTATGACCAGCCTTCCCGATCTCACGGCCGTCGAGGCCATGGACGCGGCCGATCCGCTGCGCGCCTTCCGCTCACGCTTCGCCCTGCCCGAAGGAGTGATCTATCTCGACGGCAATTCCCTGGGCGCCGCTTCGCACGATGTCTTCGCCGAGCTGCAGCAGGCAGCGAAGGAGGAGTGGGGCAACGGCCTTATCCGCAGCTGGAACAGCGCCGGCTGGTTCCATCTGCCGCTCGAACTCGGCGACCGCATCGGCCGGCTGATCGGCGCTGCGCCGGGACAGACAGTGGTCACGGATTCGACCTCGATCAACATCTACA
>JAGWJK010000994.1 GCA_028865845.1 Rhizobiaceae bacterium | reverse complement strand
GCAGCAGCCAAGGAAAAGGGCGTCGGCTTCATCGACGCCCCCGTCTCCGGCGGCCAGGCTGGCGCGGAAAACGGCGTGCTGACGGTGATGTGCGGCGGTGACGAGGCCACATTCGAAAAAGCCAGGCCTGTCATCGACGCCTATGCCCGCATGGTCGGCCTCATGGGAGATGTCGGCGCCGGTCAGTTGACCAAGATGATCAATCAGATCTGCATCGCCGGTGTCGTCCAGGGTTTGGCCGAGGGCATTCATTTCGGCAAGCAGGCCGGCCTCGACATCGAAAAGGTGGTCGAGGTCATCTCCAAGGGAGCAGCCGGCTCCTGGCAGATGGAAAACCGCCACAAGACTATGAACGTCAGCAAATACGACTTCGGATTCGCCGTCGACTGGATGCGCAAGGATCTGGGCATCGTCCTGTCGGAAGCGCGCCGCAACGGCGCCAAACTCCCCCTCACCGCACTGGTCGATCAATTCTACGGCGACGTCCAGGCAATGGGCGGCAATCGCTGGGACACGTCCTCGCTGCTGGCAAGGCTCGATAAGAAGTGATTGGGACGCCGACTGGCGCGTAAATTTGGTTTGGACATTAAAGCCACCGGCTACTCAATCGGTGGCTTTTTTCGTCTCGCAAAATTTTTCGCTAAACTTTATCTGGCGGTGACGTTGTGTGGAAGGCACCGCCCGGCCGGGCTTTTAGACGCTGTCACACGCCTCAATCCTCGTTCGACTTCGCATTCTCCAGGAGCATGTAATCCAGCGGCAATTCCGTCGAATATTTGATCTGTTCCATCGCGAAAGCGGAGGAGACGTCGCGGATTTCGATCTTGGCGATCATGCGTTTGTAGAAGGCGTCATAGGCACCAATATCAGGGACGACGACGCGCAGCAGGTAGTCGACATCGCCGCTCATCCGATAGAATTCAACGACTTCGGGGAAATCGGCGATCACTTCCGAAAAGCGCTTCAGCCATTCGATCGAGTGGCTGTTGGTACGGATCGAAACGAAAACGGTGACCTTGGTGTTGACCTTCTCAGGGTCGAGCAATGCCACCCGGCGGCGAATGACGCCATCCTCTTCCATCTTCTGTATACGGCGCCAGCATGGTGTCGTCGACAGCCCGACCTTCTTGGCAAGATCGGCCACGGCCAGAGTGGAATCCTCCTGCAGAAGGCGCAGGATTTTGCGGTCAAGACGGTCCATTTCGAGTGCCCTTTTCGAATTATATTCTCTCTATACCTCATTTTTGACGAAGGAAAAGAAACTTGTTTCACGAAACGAGGATTTTCACACGTTCGCGCAGCACGGGAAGAAGCTCTGCCTCGAACCACGGATGGCGCTTCAACCAGCCGCTGTTGCGCCAGCTTGGATGTGGTAACGGCAGAACGGCCGGGGAATGATTGCTGAAAAGATAACGGCGCCATTCGGCCACCGTCTCCGTAACCGATCCCATGCGCGCCGCGCCGAGGTGCCAGGCCTGGGCATATTGGCCAATGGTCAGTACGAGCTCGATCTGCGGCATGGCATCCATCGTGCGTTGACGCCAAAGCGGTGCACATTCCCGGCGCGGCGGCAGATCACCACCCTTTGCGTCATAGCCGGGGAAGCAGAAGCCCATCCCTGCGATGGCAAAATGATCGCGGTTGTAGAAACTGTCGCGATCGACATCTAGCCACTGCCGAAGCCGGTCTCCGGATGCGTCGTTGAACGGTACGCCGCTTTCGTGGACACGCAGCCCCGGCGCCTGGCCGGAAATAAGAATACGGGCATTCGCGGAGAGAACTGCGACCGGCCGCGGCTCGTGCGGCAACCTGTATGCATCACCGCGCGACGGCGCGTCGCGACAGACGCGGCACGCAGCTATCGCATCCCGAAGCGCCTGAAGCTCGGTCTCCCTTGCCGTTAACGGCTCCATCCTATGGCCTCCCGCAAATCATCGAACAGGCCGGCCAGCGGATCGTTCGTCTGCATGTGCTGATCCCGTTCATCACGCCTGTAGTCGCGTGGCTTTTCGAAATTCCCGGCCCAGAGGCCCGCCTTGGCTTGTCGCGCCATCGCCTCCTCAGCCGTATAGCCACCATAAGATACCGCCATTCCGCTGCGTACCATCTCGCTGTTTACATCTGTCGCGCCAGCGTGGCAGGTAACGAGAAGCCGCCCATAACGATCCCGCTCCCTGCCGCGGCATTCGACTTCGCCGGCTTTCATAAGCTTGCCGAGAGCATCCCGTGCCGCCTCGCCACAAGCCCAGTTCACACCACCGTGTTCACATTCCTGCCGATATTCCGGCGCGTCGATGCCGAGCAAGCGAAATCGTTCGCCGTTCTGCGCCAGCGTGTCGCCGTCAACGACATAAAAATTTCCAGTTTGAATGAGTTCCGGCCCGTTGTTCATCTTCAACGCGAGAAGAGCCGTCAGCGCCAGGAATGCAAATGCGGTCATTCCGTCACGAAATAGGTGGCCGGACCGCCTCACACTTCTGCCCCCTTATAAAACAAACCC
>JAGWJK010000993.1 GCA_028865845.1 Rhizobiaceae bacterium | reverse complement strand
ACCGACGGGGACAACTTCTCCCCGCTTGTTACACACGCCACAACATCGTTAACAATTCGATAACCGGGGTCTGAAAGCGCCTGTTTTGGCGCGCCCGTGGTCAAATCGATGGTCGCCGGTTCGTCACCATCGATGGTCATGCCCTTCGTCAGTCGCGATAGAAGCGCCTTGTCGGTGATGCCGGCGCGGGCAAGATAGAGCGGGATACGGATCGCGTTGTATCCGAACTCGGCATCGAAGCCGTCAGCCGGCTTCGGTTTGCCGTTAAGGCTGACCCAGTCGGCCGGCAGCTTGCGCGGTCCGAATTGTGCCGCCTGTAACAGAGCGAGACCGTCGTCGCGGAGTTTCTGCCAATCATTTGACGGCGCCAGCACCGCCATGACGGGAATGGCCTCGTAAATCCAGTAGGACGGATTGACGATCGGCCCATCCTTACGAGAGGGGGCGGAATAGCCTTCCACCCCCGGAAGAAGCAGCGTCCGGCCGCCGGCATGGACCACGGCATGCGCCAAAAGGGACTGCGCCATGGCCGCGGCGGCTTCGAGATAGTCGGTCCGGTGCCAGGCCGATCCGGCCAGCGCCAGGGCATAGGCGATCAAAAGGTCGCCGTCGGAAGCATTGTTCGTGTCGGAAACGTGTGGCGTGGCCGCCGGGTCCCATTTCCAGACGGCGAGACCGTCATCGCGCAGCAGTAGCTCGGTCCGCGTAAAATACCATATCTGCTCGAAGTCGGCGGGACTGTTGGACAGGTAGGCCAACAGCATGCCGTAGCCCTGGCCCTCGCTGTGGCTGACATTGCCGTTGCCATTGTCGATGATACGGCCGCTGGCATCGAGGAACTTCGCCTTGTAGGCCGCCCATGCCTGCGGGCTGATCGCGGCGTGCTGCGCCGCGAGCTGCTGGCAGGTCGCCATCAGCGCGAAGCCGCCGGCAAAGAGTATGGCGCGCCACCGTTTCATTCGCGCCTACCGATCTTTGTCAGGATGCTCGACGTCGTAATGCCGATCAGCAAGGAAAGGGAGATGAAGACGAAGGCATAGGACAGGATGTTCGTCGAAAGCCAGTTCGCCGCGATCAGTCGGTAATTCGTGAACGAGAACGGTTGCGACAGCACGAAATCGAAGCGGCTGACGGGGACGGTCTCGATCTTACCGGTCTTCTGGGAGAAGACGGTGATGTGGCCGCCGATCTGCGGCCAGTTCGGTTGGGACGCCATGGCCTCCGCCCCCTGCCGCAGGTCCTGCGCCGAGGGTGCGGTGACGATCGTCCAGGAGGAGTCACCTGCCGCGCTGTTGCCTTGCGCGATCATGAAGCTGTTGGTGTTCGACGGCGTGAAGACCCTTTCCGCCCGCGGCACGAACTGCAGCGATCCGAGTGTGATATCGAAATTGCGCCGCATCCAATCCTGGAACGCCTTCAGTTGCCTGTAGATCGCGCCGCCACCGATTCTGGAGCGCCATTCATCGACCGTGACCTGCTCTTCTGGCTGGGCGGTCTGGGGGGAGACAGGACGCCACGATGCCTGTGCGGCGGTGGCGATATTCAGCTGTGACAATGTCGTTGGTGGTATCTGCGAGATGGCGCCGATGAAGAGCGCATCGCCGCTTCCGACGCTGGCTTGCGATGCGACGAGGTTCATCGGCAGTGGGTGGCCGGCAACGACCGCCATCTGACCGAGCAGGGTCGCGGCCGCCGACAGCGTGTCCGGATCGATTCGGTCGATAAAGAGCGGCGTCGGTTCGGTGTTGCGGCTGAAGGGATAGGCCGTACCGGCAAGCGCTGCGAGATTTGGGCGCTGGATCACGCGGGCGAAATCCGGCATGTGAAACTCGCTGGTGTCGAAAAGCGCAAATCGTGGAGCGACGTTGGACGTGGTTCCCGGCGCGCAGATCTGGTCGTCCCTGGTCGTCAGCTGAGCTTCGAGCGTCAGCGTGTTGAGGCCGGGCTTGAAGTGTCGCATCGTCACGCGAATAGGCTGATGCCGGAAAATGCCGCCACCGGGGGCCGTGATCGGCTTGGTGGTGGCGATGCTGCCGTTGACATAGACGTCGATATGGCTTCCCGGCACGATGCTTCGTGCATAGGCCGCGTCCAGAAAAATGGTCGCTTCACCATAGGCGTTGGCATAGAAATCCGAGGGCACTGCGACGTTGAAGCTGACGTGGAAACGACGGCCGGAAAATTCCGTCGAGTTGATCCCCAACTGCGAAAAGGGGAGCGTGGTATCGCCGAAGATCAACGGAGCATCCGGTGCGCTCCAGCGTTCGGTCATCATCACCTCACGGCGAACCTTAGGATCCCGGTCGACCGGGGAAACGATGGTGTCGATCGCTCCCGAAATCGCCTCCCAGGAGGGGCCGCTGATCAAAAGTAGCGACGAACCCGTATGCGGATCGGTCACGAATGTCGCAAGCGCTGCGTTCTGCGCGGCGGCCGGTGCGGCAAAGATAGGCTGCAGTTCAGCCGGCGTTCCGACAAGCACCGTCATCTTGCCGGGTGCG
>JAGWJK010000043.1 GCA_028865845.1 Rhizobiaceae bacterium | reverse complement strand
GGCCGCTGGCGGGAGATATCGGTCTTTTCCTCGTTCTCGTCGCCCTCGCAGGACTGCTTTTTCCGAGCGGTCTCGGCGCTCCGAACCTTACCGGCACGTTCTATCTCGCGCTCTTCATCCATGTCGGCTTCTCGATCTACATCGGCGTCTTTACCGGCGTGCGCAAGTTGACCTGGTTGCTGGTGATCGGGATTTGGGTTGCCTCGGAGCTATCAGCCTTTCTCGGCTTCCTTATTCCCTGGGATCAGATGAGCTTCTGGCTGGCTCAACTTCCTGTTGTCGGCGATATCATGATGGCCTGGCAGGGGACGGGATATGATTTCCGCATCGTCGCGGCCTTGACGATGCTGATCGTCGACCTGGTGGTCATGCATCACGATGCGTGGCATCAGCGCTCCTGGCGTTTCGTTGTCGCTTTCCTTGTGGCAGCTGGCGCCGTTGCCGTTCTACTTGGCCTTCTCCTGGGGCTGGCGATGAGCCATCTTTTCAGCATGCCGGATCTGCCGACCGAGGATACGCTTGAGATCGTCTCGCCCTGGTATCTGCTGCCATTTTATGCGCTGCTGCGGGCGACGGATGACAAACTTGGCGGTCTTGCGCTGATGTTCGCCGCTATGTCGGTCCCGGCAATCGTTCCGTGGCTGCGTCTCGATAGGCTGCGGCGAGGGGCGATGCGCTCAGCTTGGCTCTGTGCCTGCCTGGGGCTTGCCGTCGTGTGGGCTGGGCTCGGCTATCTCGGCAGCCTCGCGCCCGACGCGGCTGTGGTGATCTATCTGGTGCCGCTGCTCGCCATTCTGTATTTTTCCTTCTTTCTGGCAGTCCCGTTCATTCTCCGTGGATTTGCGCGACCGGGCAGCCGCCTGGGCTAGGTCTGGCCCAGCCCCGTGCCGTGGCGCATTCGCGCATAGAGCCGGCCGTCGAGGACCAAGAGGCCCGCGCCGATGAGCAGCATCCCGGCAATTTCCGAGTTCGTGAGCCGTTCACCGAGAAAGAGAAAGCCGAGCAGGATCGCGCTTGGCGGCACGAGCAGGGTAACGAGCGAGGCGTTGGTTGCGCCGGCCAGCACCATGATCCGGAAATAAAGGATATAGGCGAAGGCGGTAGAGAGCAGGGCCATGGCGAGGATAGCGATGACGACATCAGACGGTGGCATGGCCAATGCCCATGGCCGATCGACCAGAAGCGAGGCTGGCAAAACGATCAACGACGAACCCGTCAATTGACCTGCCGCGATAACAGGCGGCGCCATCCCTTTGAAACGTTTGGCATAGATGATCGCGAATCCATAGGATATCGCCGCGAGAACTGGCAGCATCAGAGCCCAGAACGGGACGTCACCACTGGTCATTATGCTTGGCCCGAGCAGGACGATCGTGCCGGCAAGCCCGGTGAGGCAACCGGCAAGTTTGGCCGAGGTCAGTCGCTCGTCTGTGGTGAAATGGTTGCCGATCAGCACCGTCCAGATCGGCGTCGTGGCGTTCAGCACAGCGGCCAATCCGGCGCCCATATATCTCTCGCCAAGGAAGATCAGGGCATGCGGTACGGCATTGTTGATGAGGCCGAGCAACAGAAACTGTCGCCAGTGCTTTCGCAACAGCGTGTAGATATCCATGCGGCCGGCGATGTAGATGTGCAAGGCGAATGCCGCAAGCGAGAGGCGAAAGAAGACGAGCGTGAGCGGAGGTACATGCTGTACGGCGATCCGGGCAAAGAAGAACGAGCCACCCCAGATCAGTCCTAGTGCCAGCAAAAGGCTCCAGGCCAGCGCGTTCATGCCGTTATTGCTAGGGGTCATCGACCTCTCCTCCCGTTTCGCCCATCTTGGCGAAAGGCGTGCCGGTCGCCACCCGTTTCTTGCGAAGGACGGTACACGCTGGAAAGATCGTCGAATTATCGACGTTTGCCGGAAACAAAAAGGACGGCGCGAAGCCGTCCTTTTTCGATAAATAGTCCGCTCTTAAAGCGCGCTCAGCAGCGCCTGTGTCGCCCATCCATCGGCGGGGAGGCCGAGGCGGAACTGTTCCTTCTGGATAGCGACGCGCGTGCCCGAGCCGAGGATGCCGTCGACCTTGCCGACATCGTAGCCACGCGCAATGAGCTTGGTCTGCAGCGCCTTCATGTCAACATCGTTCAAGCCCGGCTCCGGCGTGCCCTTGTTATAAGGCGGAGAGCCGCCGAAGCGGGTGGCGAAATAGGCGGCCGACGTCGTGTAGATGAACGACTGGTTCCACTGCAGATAGGCATTGTAGTTCGGATAGGTAAGGAATGCCGGACCCTTGCGGCCCTGCGGCAGGATGAGGGCGGCCGGCAACGAACCGAAGCTGGTATCGCCGTCGCGCGGCTTGACGCCGAGCTGGAACCAATCGCCAGCCGTCAGCGTGCCGCCAATGCCGGATTTTTCCCAAGGCAGGTTGTCCGGAACAGTGACTTCCTGCAGCCAGGGCTGACCACGCTGGAAGCCGAGGCTCTGGATGAAGCGGGCCGTCGTCAGAATGACGTCGGGAGCGCTTGTCTTCATGTTGACGTGACCGTCGCCATCGCCGTCCGTGCCGAAGGCAATGATCGAGGGCGGCAGCATCTGCGTCTGGCCGATTTCGCCGGCCCATGCGCCGGTCGTCGTTGCCGGATCGGCGTCGCCGTGCTGAACCATTTCGATCAGCGCGATCAGACGGGGGCGGAAGAACTCGGGACGGCGGCAGTCGTGCGAGAGGGTGACCAGCGCGTTGCGGGTGTTGAAGTTGCCCTGGACAGCGCCGAAATCGGTCTCCATCGCCCAATAAGCGGTGATCACGCCGGCCGGTACGCCGTAATCCTTCTCGGCCTTGGCGAATACATCGGCATACTGCTTGATCTTCTGACGGCCGATGTCCAACCGGCCCTGGCTGACGGTGCGCTGCGAGAACTCGAGGAAGGTCTGGCGGAAGACGCCCTGGCTGCGGTCCATGGCGAGAACCTTGGGGTCGATCTGCGCGCCGGCGAGCGTCTTGTCGATCGCATCTGCGGAGGCGCCGGCTGCGAGCGCGTCAGCCTTGACGCCCGCGAGGAAGGCCGAGAGATCGCCGCCGCAAGGTGCCTGGGGTGCGCCCGTCGCGGCCGTATTCGGCGCGGCTGCCGGCGTCGCATCTTGAGCCGCCGCGACACCGGTCAGGGCGGAAGCAAAAAGCAAAGCGAATGCGCTGCGTCGAATGGTGAAGCGGTCCATGGGCGATCCTCTCGGAGAACAGAATAGAGGTCGCTTTCACAGAAGATTGTGACAGAAGCAAGAAAGAAATTCAGTTAATCTCAAGAATTTCCTTGCTTTTCTACTGCCGCCACCCAGTTGTGCCAATTTTCCTCAGAACCGGCGAAAACGTTGATGTCCGTAGGCCCCTTGATGCCCGGGATAATCCCCGTCGAGGTGTACTGCCAGAAGGCCCAGGGGCGGTTGGCATAGGTCACTTTCGGATGTTTGGCGACCGAACGCACCCAGAAATGGTAGTCGTTGAAATAACCGTCCAGGTTGTCGCGATGGAAGTCGACCGAAGTATAGATGATCGGGCGCTTGCCGTAATAGGCTTCCAGCCGATCCATGAAACGCTTGATCTCGGAGCGCACGGTGGCCGGGTCCGGTCGGGTGCGGCAGGTCTTCGATTCGGCGTTCCACTCGACGTCGACCACGGGTGGCAGCACGATCGCGTTTTTGGGCACGTTGCGGATGAACCAGTCGGCCTGTTCGTCGGCGGTCGAGCAGAAATAGTAGAAATGATAGGGCGCATAAGGAATGCCGGCCGCGTTCGCCTCCTGCCAATACTCGCTGAAGCGAGGATCGACCATGTCCTTGCCTTCCGTCGCCTTGATGAAAGCGAAGGAAACGCCGGAGGCCTTCACGGTCTGCCAGTTGATGTCACCCTGCCACTTCGAGATATCGATGCCGTGGATGGGCCGACGCTGCGGATGATCCGCGCCAAAATCCTGCGGCTTGGTATCCTTGAAGCTCGTCCTCGGAATGGAGGACGTCTGGAAGGAATCGTAGCCCATGGTACAGCTGTTCAATAGGAGAGCGAGCGGCAGTAAGCACAACAAAAGCCGGCGCATAGGTATCCCGTAATGGCCTGAGTAATCTTGCTGCCCCAAGGTCGGCTTCCGTAATGCGAGGTCCCCGAAAATTCCAGAGAGGCAAGAGCCCACCATAATCGGCAGGCCTTACCACTTTTTCACCATATCAACGTAAAAAATGCGTTATCTTCAAGCGAATTCTTATACTTGAAGAGCCGGATAAGCAATCTTAATCGCCTGAACGGCGATGCGGCTAAACGGTCGGCTTATGGATGACCGCGCGCCAGGCATAGCCGCGGCCGATTTCCTCGAAATTCAGCTTGGCGCCGTAGGTCTTTGCGCGTTCTTCGAGCACTGCGCGCAGGTCTGCCCGTGGCGTGACGTGGAATTTCTTTAGCCATCCCTGCAGCAAGGCGCGGAACCAGCCGGGCAGGCGTTCCTGTTGGCCGAAATCGACGATGTGCAGCTGTCCCCCAGGGGCGACGGCAGCGAGCGAGGCATCGATCGCGCCTTTCCAATCCGGGATCATCGACAGCGCGTAGGAGATCATCACGCGGTTGAAACCGTCGACGCCGAAATCCGCCGCCGAAAAAGCGGTGGCATCGGCGACGTGGAAATCCGGCGTCTGCTTGAGGCCGCGAAAATTATTGCGGGCCGAGATCAGCATTTCCTGCGAAATGTCGAGGCCATAGAGCTTTGCGGAGGGGAAACGGCGATAGGCGAGAAGCATGTTGCGGCCGGTCCCGCAGCCGACTTCCAGCAGCGATCCTTCCGGCGGAATATTCAGGTGAGCGATGGTTCGATCGCGACCGAAGAGATAGTATTTGCGGGTCAGATCGTAGATGTGCCGCTGGTAGCGATACATGCCGTCCATGAGGCCGGCATGGTTCTCCGAGCTGGTTTCGAGACCTGTGTCCGCCTGGCTCACGCTTTTTTCCCGTAGATATGGAAGCCGCCGTAGATCGCCGAGCGATCACGGGCATTGAGTTCCTGCGAACGCTCTTCGAAATGGACCCACTGATCGCGAATGGCGGGCGAAAGCCGGCCCTCGATGATGCTCTTTTCGGCAGCGGTGCGGAAAATCACGCGGGCGCCTTCACGAGCCGTGCGGGTGATCTCGGCCCACAGGTCGTTCAGCTGCTCATCGGTCATCCAGTCCTGCGCATCGAGCAGGATGTAGCGGTCGCGCGAGGCGGCCGGCTTCGAGGCGAGCAGCTCGGTGAAATTGGCGTGGTGCACATCGACGCGGTCGGCGTTAGCGCTGATTGCAGCGTAGTGCTCCGGCTTCAGGTAGGTCGGCAACGGTCCCTGATGCTGAGCCGCATAGCGGCGCGCAAAGGCCTGCCAGGCGAAATAGTTTTCGCGCATCGGGAAATGGCACGACAGCTTTTCCAGGCGGTGCTTCAGCACGGCTGCAATCGAGTCGTCGCCGGCAAGGCTGGCGAGTTCGTCATATTGCTGCGGCGGAATGCCGAGGCCGAACAGCGAGCTCTTGCGGCCAAGCAGCCAGCGAACCATCGGCTTGTTGAAGATCGGCGCGATCTCGTCGTCGAAGAACTGACGTTGCTCGCGCATGGTGCGTGCTTCCGTCATCTTGGCGAGGCGGACGCCGTGCAGCCGGGCGAGCAGATGGGCAGCGCCGATGAAGCGGCCGAGCAGGCCGGTCTTGTAGATGTTGCGATTGAATACCGTCACGCGCCGGCGGCCGTAAAGGTCGCGGCCGTCCCAATAGGCGGCGGTCGCGGCATCGAGCCTCGGCGCGATGAACTGGTCGTAAGCCTGGCTGTTGCTGTTGGTGTCCGGCGTGCCGAAGAAGCGAACGAGATCCGCATGCGAGGGCAGGAGGCGGAATGCAGCAAGCTTCAGCTTGTTCAGCGCGATGTGATGGCGATTGAGATCGACGACATCGATGGAAGCGGGGTTCTGCGACAGATAGGCCAGCATGTTGCAGCCGCCGGAGCCGATCGTCACGATGCGATGATGCGGCTGAAGCTCCATCGCTTCCATGTCGACATCGGGATCTTCCCAGATCTGCGGATAGACCAGACCCGAAAACAGCATGCCGAACAGGCGCTCGGAGAGGCCGGCTTTCGACAGGGCTTTGTGTTGCAGGAGAGCGTCTTTGAGTTTCCGATTCTTGCGGAAACCGGCATCCGGGGCAAATTCGGTCATCTGAGTCTTGTCACCGTTTTGTCAGGTTCAGCGCGTGTAACCCGGCAATGCTACAGTCTGATGACGTGGCCTGTTGGTAGCCCTGCTCAAATGCCGCATTCGCTAATATTCGCGAGGCTTTGATGACGACAGGCCTTTCATATTACAGCGTTTCCTGATTGTCTCCGGGAACTTCTGGAGATGTGTGACATGCGTTTGATATCGAGTGTGATCGGGGCCATCGTTCTTTTGCTGGTGATCGCGATCGCCATCGGAGCCGTCTGGCTCTCGATCAGGCCGCCGGAGTTGCTGCGTGTCGGCGATGGTTACGCGGCAAAGATCGTCTGCTCCAACACCTTCATCGCCAAGCGCGATCCGGTGCGCGTCATGGAGGAAGACGTGCAGGCGCCAGGCAATCCGGCACTGAAGCTCATTCAGGTCAATGTCGATCGGGAAGATGGTGTGGTGACCGCCCGCATGCTCGGCATGTTCGCACCAAACTACGCGCTCTATCGCGGCGCGCTCGGTTGTACGTCGGTGCCGGACGGCGATCTGCAGGCGGCGCGCAACGCTGTGTTCCTGAACAAGGTGAAGGCGCCGAAGAGCGATTCTATATGGCCCGACGGCGAGGGCGTCAGCATCGGTCAGGATGACGCCGCGCAGTCGCTCGCCAAACTCCTGTCCAATCCCGATTTCGCCGGGCCGTCCATGCGTGCCATCGTCGTCATCAAGGATGGGCGCATCATCGCGGAAACCTATGGCGACGGTTTCGACAAGGCCACGCCGCTGATCGGCTGGTCGATGACGAAAACGGTCAACGCCGCGATCATCGGCCGGCTGATGCTGTCCGGCCGTCTTTCTTTCGATGACCAGAACCTTCTGCCGCAATGGATGGGCGACGCTCGCAGGAATATCAAGCTTAGCGACCTTCTCGGCATGGAGAGCGGCCTGGCTTTCAACGAAAGCTATGGCGCCGTCTCCGATGTCACGCGGATGCTCTATCTCGATCCGGATGCGACACGGATCGCTGCCAATGCCAAGCAGGTGACGCCGGCCGGCGAGCGCTTCAACTATTCAAGCGGCACGGCGACGCTGCTGTCGAGGATATGGATGAACAGGCTCCCGAGCGAGAGCGCGGCAATTGCCTATCCGCGCGATTCCCTGTTTGCACCGCTTGGCATGTCGAGCGCGGTTTTCGAGGCGGACGAACGCGGCACCTATATCGGCAGCTCCTATCTCTATGCGACGGCAAGGGACTGGGCGCGCTTCGGGCTGTTCCTGCTGCAGGATGGCGTCTGGAAAGGCCAGAGGCTGTTGCCGGAAGGTTTTGTCGGCGCCATGCGCACGCCGACCACGGCCTCGGAAGGCATCTATACGCAGGTGCAGGCATGGCTCGCGGGACCGGGAGGTTCGGATGCGCAGTTCGGCCTGCCGACGGATACGTTCTGGATGCTCGGGCATGACGGGCAGAGCGTGGCGATCGTGCCGTCTGCCAATCTCGTGATGGTACGGATGGGGTTGACCCCCGGCTGGATCGACTACAAGCCGCAGATCCTCTTGAAGAGGATATTGGATATGACAACGCCGGCCAAGACCTAGGTCCGACCGGCGATTCCGAACATTATATCGATCAATCAATAATTGCCGTTGGCGATGTCGCCGAGACCCTTGCGCTTGGCGTCGTAATAATAGCCGCGCGCATAAAGCTGAACGGCATCGGCTTCCTTGTTCGGCGCCGCCGCCTTGTTGTCGGCGACCATCCATGCGCCGCGCAGATATTTTGCGGCGTATTTGATGTTGGTTTCGGCATCGAGCAGGCCGGACGGCGGCCCTTCGTAACCCATCGACTTCGCGGTGTTGTACTTGATCTGCATCAGGCCGAAATAACCGGCCCTGTTGTAGGCCTTCGGATTGTAGCGGCTCTCGCGATGCACGACGCGATGGATGAGCGATTCCGGAATCTCGTAAAGCCGGGCATATTTCTGAATGAGCTTGCTGACGTAGCTCTTTTCAGCTGGCGAAACGTTGGAATCGTCACTCTCGGTCAGTACGGCCGGCACGATGGTCGGACCGGAGGAGTCGAAATTGAAGTCATAGCGCAGGCGATTGGCCGCATAGCCATTACCGCCGATCTGCATCGGTGCGGCATAGGCGACTTCAGCCGGAGCCATGGTCGGAGCGTCTTCATTCGGACGTGGGGTCGGCACAACTGCCTGGACCACTGCCACGTTGGACGTCATGGGAATAACAGCTTCGTTTTCGGCAACCGAAGTCGAAACCGGCAACAGGGCATTATCGCCCGGACGGGCCGGATTGGGGATCGGAATGGCGACGACGGCCGGGATGACCGGTTCGTCGGAAGCTGCATAAGCGGCGGCTGCGGAGGTGTTCGCTGCGGGAGCGCCCGTTACTGCTGCGATTGCGGCTGTGCCCTGGTTCGTCGTGGGTGCCGGCGAATTTACAACGGGACCACCCATGCGGTTCTGCGCGGCAAGGACCTGATTCTGATCAACGGGAGCTGCGCCAACGCGGTCAGACTTCGCGAGCACGACCTGCTGCTGAGGCTGAACCTGGCCAACAGGCGCGGTCTGTCCAACTGCCGGAGTAGTGGTGGTGGTTGCCACAGCTGCACCGCCGGTCGGCGTTACAGTACCGACCGCAGTCGGGTTTGTATTCGGATGCGGCACGTTGGTTTGTGCCGACGGGAGTTCTGCCTGGGACGTCTGCTGCTGCTGAGTGCTCGCGCACCCGGCCAGAACGCCGCACAGCACCGCCGAAAAGGCAGCGCTACGCTTCAGGCTGGAAAATCCGATCGTTACCATTCTGTCACTTTCGAAAAAAACCACGCCCCCCTGCGATGTAAAAGAGTCACAGGGTCAATAAATTTCTGAATCCCCCATTAACCTATTCGTGATCGCGCCGCAAGCGCGGAAGGCCTCAAGCGGCCATCCGGCGATAGCCGGCGGTCACGGCACCGGCCGCAATCAACAGGGTTCCGCCCGTCCGGTTGACGGTCCGCTGCACGCTTGCCTTGCGAATGAAGCCGCGTGCCATATCAGCGAGGAAGACGTAAATTAAGGCGTTCAATGCGGCCAAAGTCAGGAAAGTTGCCTCCAAAATAAGGGTTTGCTGGAGGAATGGCTTGGACATGTCGAGGAATTGCGGCACAAAAGCGATGAAGAAGACGATGCTTTTCGGGTTCAAAGCAGTCACAACATAGGCGTGCAGCAGAATCTTCAGCGGTTTTTCCTCTGGAAGATTGTCGTTATCGCCCATCGGGCCGGTCACGATGGGCGCGCGCCAGAGCTTGATTCCGAGAAACATAAGGTAGGCTGCGCCGATAAGTTTCAGAATCGTGAACAGGGTAGCCGATGCGGCAAGCAGCGCGCCCAGGCCGGCAAGCGAAGCCGTCATCGCCGTGAAGTCGCCAAGCGTCACGCCGGTAACGGTCGCGAGCGCCGTCTTGCGGCCGTGGCCAAGCGCATACGAGATGACAAGGAGAATGGTCGGGCCTGGGATTGCCAGCATGATGCAGGATGCGGCGGCGAAAGCGAGCCAGGTTTCGATGGACATAGAATCCTCCCCTATTCCTATTCGCCGCCAGCAAAGACATCGGATTTGCGATCAGTCAATCCGATAGATCACCGATCGCTCATGCTTGAGCGTATTTTTGGCCGATGTGGTCCATGACCTCGGCGAACCACGGCAACGACAGATCGAATGGCTTTCCGCCCTTGATGCGCGGGAATTCGATGGTGCGCAGTTTGCCGCTCTGGCCTTCGTCGTGGCCGGTAACGCCCGACACCTTATTCAATGCGCTTTCGACGGCGAGATCGACCATTCCCTGGATGAGGCGCAGATCTTCGCCGTTTGCCGGCGCCGAGCGGGCGAAATAGCCTGACTTCTGCACCATGGAGCGTTCGGCGCCGAGCAGGGCGGCGAATTGCTTCTGGAACCAGTTGCCCACATTGATCGTATCGATCTTCACATGACCGAAAGCATCGCGCTTGATGGTCTCGCCGGCAGCCTCGCGCTCTGCGACGATCGAGTCGAGCGCCGCGCCTTCAGAGACGAAGAGGGTCACCTGACCGGTCTTGTCCATCAGGGACTTCAACCGCTCGGCTTCCGCCTGGATATCGAAGCTCATTTCCGGCAGGTAGAGGCCGTCGATGCTCTTCAGCTCGGCGTTCATCATGAAGCCTTCGACATATTCATAGGAGCTGGTCTTCTGGATATAGGCGCGCGCGGTCGCCGCGGTCAGCCAGCCGCAGCTGCGGCCCATGACTTCGTGGATGACCAGCGTGCGCGGAGCGGCCGTCTGCTCGTTGCTGACGTTGTCGAAGAAATGCGCGCCCACTTCGGCAGCGGTCCAGGCGCCGAGAGACTGGCGGATCGGGACGACATCGTTGTCAACGGTCTTCGGCAGGCCGACCACCGTCAGGTCGTAGCCGTTGGCGCCGAGATAGGCGGCGAGGTCGGCCGCCGTCGTGTTGGTGTCGTCGCCGCCGATGGTGTGAAGAATGGTGACGCCATCGCTCGCAAGGCGCTCGGCGGCAACCCGCAGCGGATTTTCGCCTTCCTTGACGAGGCCGCGCTTGACGCAGTCAGCGGCGTTGGTGAGCTTGACGCGGCTGTTGCCGATCGGCGAGCCGCCGTAGCGATGGAGGAGATAGGCGCGCTCGCGCATCGATGGGGTGACCTCGATGCGATCGGCGAGGAGAACGCCCTGATAGCCGGAACGATAGGCAATGATATCGAGTTCGGGCGCGACATCGCTGTAGCGCTGAATGAGGCCGCCGACTGCGGAGGAGAGGCAGGGCGCCAATCCGCCGGCGGTAAGCAATGCTACTTTTTGTTTGGCCATGGGGATCCTCCTTGCAGCGGGGCTGCATCATTTCGCTGATTAACGCCGTCGCGCGCGCGGCGGGGCTGCCGGAATGGATGCGACAGCCGCGCATGGCTGTAAAGTAAAGAATTTAAGAAAGGCACGGTTTGTTTCGTCCTGTCGTAACGGCAAAAGCCCGATCGCTGGGCGGCGCAAAATCGGGGTGCCGATCAGGCGATCATTACCGAATTGTGAAAGGTGTTTTCAGCCTTGCGACCAATGGACAGCTTGCAATCGCAACCATTATTTGATCAACGTGTTTCTTAATCATAGGGGTAGTCGAGACCGTCATGTCGTTCTGGGAAAAATTGCTGAATGCTGTTGGTAGCACCGCTGGCAATGCCCTGTCCGCGGTGGTCGAAGCCATCCGCACGCTGTTCGAAGGCGATCCGGAAACCCGCCGCAAGGTAGCCTTTTCCGTTGCGATCATTGCCCTGTCGGCGAAGATGGCGAAGGCCGATGGCGTCGTGACCGAGAACGAGGTCAACGCCTTTCGCGAAATCTTCGAGTTTCCGCCGGATCAGGCAAAGAACGTTGCGCGTCTTTATAATCTCGCGCGCCAGGACGTTGCGGGCTACGAGGCATACGCCCATCAGCTGTCGTCACTTTGCGTGACCTGCACGAAGAATTGCCCCGTGCTGGAAGACGTTCTCGACGGTCTGTTCCACATCGCGAAGGCCGACGGGCTGATCCACGAGAAGGAATTGGCCTTCCTGCAGCACATCGCGCAGATCTTCCAGATGAGCGAAGAGCGTTTCGAGCAGATCATGGCACGGCATGTCAGCGCCGGCGGACGCGATCCTTATAAAGTGCTCGGGGTATCGCCCAACGACGATTTCCCGACGATCCGCCGCCGCTATCACGGCCTGGTCTACGAACATCATCCCGACCGTCTCGTTTCGCGTGGCGTGC
>JAGWJK010000992.1 GCA_028865845.1 Rhizobiaceae bacterium | reverse complement strand
GGCCGCCTCTTCGTGCAGCACTGGATACAATTGATGTGGGAATCGCTGGGTTCGCTCCTCTGGGCGGGCTTGGTTTTCACCATCCCGCTTACCCTGATCACCTTCGTTCTGGGCCTTGCGCTTGGCCTGCTGACCGCCGTCACCAGGCTTTTCGGTCCGGCGCCGCTCGCCGCCATCGCGCGCTTCTATGTCTGGGTGATCCGCGGCACGCCGTTGCTGGTGCAGCTTTTCGTGAGTTTCTATGGCCTGCCGAGCCTCGGCATTCTGCTGGACGCCTTTCCGGCCGCCGTCATCGGTTTCACGCTGAGCGTCGGCGCCTACACATCGGAAATCATCCGCGCCGTCATTTCCTCCGTGCCGAAAGGCCAGTGGGAAGCCGCCTATTCCATCGGCATGAGCTGGCGTCAGGCGATGACCCGCACCATTCTCCCACAAGCGGCGCGCGTTGCCGTGCCGCCGCTGTCCAACACCTTCATCTCTTTGGTCAAGGATACCTCGCTTGCCGCGGCCATCACCGTGCCCGAGCTGTTCCAGGCCGCCCAGCGCATCGTCGCGACCACCTACGAGCCGCTGATCCTCTATATCGAGGCGGCGCTCATCTATCTGGTTCTGAGTACGGTTCTCTCGACGTTGCAGGGCACGCTCGAACGCCGTTTTGCCCGCTATGGCGGCATGATGGAGGCGCGGACATGATCGAGCTTTCGCATATCGAAAAGCGCTTCGGCGACACCGTCATCCTCAAGGATATCAGCCTCGCCATTCCCGAAGGCACGGTCACCGCATTGGTCGGCCCCTCAGGCGGCGGCAAGAGCACGCTGTTGCGCTGCATCAACCTTCTCGAAATCCCGACCGCCGGCATGATCCGCCTCGGCGAGGAGACCCTCAGCTTTGTGCCCGGCCAGAAGACCAGCTGGCAGGCGATCCAAAAAATCCGCCGCCAGACCGGCATGGTCTTCCAGAATTTCCAGCTTTTCCCGCACCAGACCGCGATCGAAAACGTCATGGAAGGGCTGGTGACGGTGTTGCGCTGGCCGGCCGACAAAGCTCGCGCCCGCGCCGTCGAGCTGCTGACCAAGGTCGGCATGGCACACAAGATGGATGCCTGGCCCTCGACGCTATCAGGCGGCCAGCAGCAACGCGTGGCGATCGCCCGCGCCTTGGCGCCCTCGCCGCGCGTCCTTCTTTGCGACGAACCGACCTCCGCACTCGATCCAGAGCTTGCGGCCGAAGTCGTCGACGTCCTCGGCAAGCTTGCCAGCGAGGGCACGACGATGGTGATGGCAACGCACGATTTGCGCCTCGCCTCCAAGATCGCCAACAACGTCGTCTTCCTCGAAGCCGGCAGCATCGTCGAAACCGGACCCGCCCGCAGCATCTTCGGCGCCCCGACGCAGGATCGCACCAAGCGGTTCATTTCGACACTGAACGCCGGGCATACCTACGACATCTAGAACATCAATCTGCAGAGGTGAAACGTGATCGATATGCTGTCATTGCGGCCGGCATCCATGAACGATGTCGAGGCGATCCGCGCCCTGACGCGGGAGGCCTATGCGAAATGGGTGCCGCTGATCGGGCGTGAGCCCTTGCCGATGAAAGCCGATTACGCCGAGGCCGTCCGGAAACACCGGATCGACCTGCACTTTCTGGATGGAGAGCTCGTGGCGCTGATCGAGATGATCCCGCATGACGACCACCTTCTCATCGAGAACGTCGCAGTGTCGCCCTCGGCGCAGGGCCGCGGGTTCGGCCGAAGGCTGATGGCGCATGCGGAAGATGTCGCCGCATCCCTGCGGCATGCCGAGATCAGGCTCTACACCAACAAGCTCTTCGCCGAGAATGTGCAGCTTTATCTCAAGCTCGGCTATGAAATCGAACGCGAAGAGGCGTTTCTCGGCGGCACTATCGTCCATATGCGCAAGCCGATTAAAACCTGGCAGGCCGACGCTTGACACCTCTTCGGATGCCGTTAGAGTCCGTACTGCACGCAACGGAACCACTGCGTGCCAATCATCAATCCTGGGCTGTCAGCACATAGAGGTCCCAATGCGCCGACTCACTTCTCACGAAAATCACGTTCGAAATTCTGAGAAGTTGAGGAACCATGCGCACTTTGAACCTGGGCATCCTGGCCCATGTAGACGCAGGCAAGACTAGCCTTACCGAACGACTGCTTTTTGACGCCGGCGTGATCGACAAGCTCGGCAGCGTCGACAGCGGCAACACGCAAACGGATAGCCTTGAGCTCGAGAAACAGCGCGGCATTACCATCAGGGCCGCGGTGGTTTCCTTTGCCATCGGCGACACGATCGTCAATCTTATCGACACCCCCGGCCACCCCGATTTCATCGCCGAGGTCGAGCGCGTGCTTGGGCTGCTGGATGCCGCAATCGTCGTCGTTTCGGCGGTGGAAGGCGTGCAAGCCCAGACACGCGTGCTGGTGCGCGCCTTGCAGCGCCTTGGCGTTCCCTTCGTATTCTTCGTCAACAAGGTCGATCGCCT
>JAGWJK010000991.1 GCA_028865845.1 Rhizobiaceae bacterium | reverse complement strand
AAGCTCGCCGCCATCGAGGCTATGTGGGATACCGAGCCTGCGCCTGCCGCCTTCACCGCCTTCGGCTTCCCGGATCAGCAGGCCCGCGAAACCCATTACGCCGTCCATATCCCGTGGGTCATGGGTCTGATCGGTACCCGTTCGCTGACCACGGAAATCCCCGGCATCAACCAGCTCGAAGAGCAGGCGAAGGTTCATATCCGCAACGGCATCAAGGCCTATGACGCCCTGATGAAGATCCGCAGCGCGCCGACCCAAGACGGCGTGGCGCAGGAAGTCCGTTCGTCTTTCGAAGACCTCGGTCACGAACTCGGCTACGCCCTGCTCCTGAAGCGCTATGTCGACGATCCGCGCCAGGCAACCGACGAGCAGATCGAACAGGCCGCACGCGATACCATCCCGAACGTGCCGACCCTCTTCTGGTCGTTCCGCGTCATGGTCGGCCTCGGCATGTTCTTCATTTTGCTGACGGCAACCTTCTTCTGGGTGTCGGCCCGCCGCCAGCTCGATCGCTTCCCGCTGCTGCTGCGGATCGCCGTCTTCGCCATCCCGCTTCCCTGGGTCGCCATTGAGTTTGGCTGGGTCGTCGCCGAATTCGGTCGCCAGCCGTGGATCATCGAAGGCGTGCTGCCGACGGCCGCCGCCGTCTCCAACCTCGGCGCTGCCTCGGTGCTGATCACCCTGCTCGGCTTTGCCGCCATCTACACCGTGCTGATCGTCATAGAGATGAGCCTGATGCTGAAGGCTATCCGCAAGGGTCCCGAGCCGGACGATGAGCCGGAAGCCGACCTTATTTCCGAAACCCTCGTTCCCGCCGCGGAGTGACCTCCATGATTCTCCATGAACTTATAGACTATCAAACCCTGCGCGTGATCTGGTGGCTGCTGCTCGGTGTCCTGCTGATCGGCTTTGCCGTCACCGACGGCTTCGACCTCGGCATCGGTACGCTCCTGCCCTTCGTCGCCCGCACGGACACGGAACGGCGCATCGCCATCAACGCCATCGGCCCCACCTGGGAAGGCAACCAGGTGTGGCTCATCCTCGCCGGTGGGGCTATCTTCGCCGCCTGGCCGCCGCTCTACGCGGTCTCCTTCTCCGGCTTCTACCTTGCGATGTTCGCAATCCTGTTTGCGCTCATCCTGCGGCCGGTCGCGTTCAAGTATCGCGGCAAGCGCGACAGCGCCCGCTGGAAGGCGGGATGGGACTGGGCGTTGTTCATCGGCGGCTTCGTGCCCTCGCTGATCTTCGGCGTTGCCGTCGGCAACGTGCTGCAAGGCGTCCCCTTCCGCTTCGCCGACGACATGCGGATCTACTACGAAGGTTCGTTCTTCGAGTTGCTCAATCCCTATGCCCTGCTCTGCGGCCTGCTGTCTGTCGCAATGCTCGCCATGCACGGCGCGGCATGGCTGCAACTGAAGGCAAGCGGCGAGGTCGCCGAAAGGGCGCGCAGCTACGGCAGCATCGCGGCTCTGGCAACCACCGTCCTCTTTGCTCTCGGCGGCCTTGCACTCTGGTATGGTGTCGACGGCTATCGCATCACCAGCGAGTTCAACCCGCTTGGTCCCTCGAACCCTCTGCTCAAGACCGTCGATCATAGCGCCGGCGTCTGGCTTACCAACTATGGCAGCCATCCCTGGATGATCGCAGCCCCGGTTCTCGGCTTCGTCGGCGCCATCGTATCGCTCCTGTCGATGCTGTCGCGTCGTGAAGTCGCCCCCCTGCTCTTCAGCGGCCTTGCGATCTTCGGCATCATCTCGACGGTCGGCGTTTCGATGTTTCCGTTCATCCTGCCGTCGTCGCTCGATCCGCGCTCCAGCCTCACCGTCTGGGACGCATCGTCGAGCCATCAGACGCTGTTCATCATGCTTGTCGTCGCCGTATTTTTCCTGCCGATCATCCTTGCCTATACCACCTGGGTCTACCGCGTGCTCTGGGGCAAGGTCGACGCCAAGGCGGTCACCGACAAGAACGGCCACGCCTACTGAGCTCACGAAAGGAGACACGACATGTGGTATTTCGCTTGGATTCTCGGCTTCCCGCTTGCCGCCCTTTTCGCGGTGCTAAACGCGATGTGGTACGAGCTCGTCGATGACAAAAGAAAACAACAGGACGGGCTGAAAAAGGTTCGCTAGAGCCTCTCCCAACATCGCGGGCGGCTGATCCAGGTCAGCCGCCCTTTCTATTGCCAAATTTTATTTCATTGAGCAAAATCAAAGAATTGGGGCGAGAATAAAATAGGCTGCAGGCGAAAGGAAATCTCCATGCCCTCACTCGTCTCCGCCCGTTATGGCCAGCCTGTCCCGCGTTACACCAGCTATCCCACCGCCCCGCATTTTCACGAAGGCGTCGACGGCACCATTTACGCGAAATGGCTGGCGGAGAGCTCACCGGACGCACCGCTTTCGCTCTATCTCCACATTCCCTTCTGCAACAGGCTCTGTTGGTTCTGCGGCTGCCATACGAACCAGGTTCAGCGTTATGATCCGATTGCGGATTATCTGCT
>JAGWJK010000990.1 GCA_028865845.1 Rhizobiaceae bacterium | reverse complement strand
TGCATCACCACGATCTTGTCGGCCATGGTCATGGCTTCGATCTGGTCGTGCGTCACGTAGATGGTCGTCGTTTTCAGGCGCTGATGCAGTTCCTTGATCTCCGAGCGCATCTGCACGCGCAGCTTCGCATCGAGGTTCGATAGGGGCTCGTCGAACAGGAAGACAGCGGGGTCGCGGACGATGGCGCGTCCCATGGCGACGCGCTGGCGCTGACCGCCGGAGAGCTGCTTCGGATAACGTTCCAGCAGGCTTTCAAACCCAAGAATGCGCGCGGCGCGATCGACCCTCGCCTTGATATCCGGCCGCGGCATGCGCTTCAGCTTCAGCGCAAAACCCATGTTCTGTCCCACCGTCATATGCGGATAGAGCGCATAGTTCTGGAACACCATGGCGATGTCGCGATCCTTGGGCGGCAGATCGTTGACGACATGCGTGCCGATCTGGATCGCGCCCGAGGTGATGCCCTCCAGGCCGGCGATCATGCGCAGCAGTGTCGATTTCCCACAACCCGACGGGCCGACGAGAACGACGAATTCGCCGTTCTCGATCTCCATCGACACGCCTTTGATGGCCTTGAACGCTCCATAGTCCTTGCGCGCATTGTTGACGGATACATTCGCCATTGTTTCCTCCCTATTGTCCCGGCGCGACCGTCAGATCGACTGCAGCGTATTGCGCAGGAAGCTCAGGCCCAGCCGCTCTCCCTCCTTGCGGGCATCGAGGTCCTTCCGCGGCCAGCCATACGCCGCATCTTCATGTTCGATCGACAGCGTGCCGTCGAAGCCATAGGACTTGGCCTGACGCAGGAATTTATCCCAATCGAGCATGCCCTTGCCCGGCAGCTTGTATTGCCACCAGCCCTTGCCGTGATAACCGACGGCTTGCAGCTGCGCCGCATCGATGGCCGTATCCTTGGCATGCAGGATCGCAATGCGATCCTTGACTTCTGCAAGAACCGCAAAGGGATCGACGCCGATGCGCAACAGATGCGACGGATCGAATTCCAGGCCGAAGCGCGGGCTCCTGATCCGAGAGAAAAGCTGCTGCCAGCCATGGGGCGTGGTGCCAATGAAGTTGTCTTTTGGGCCCGGCCAGTTCTCGATGGCGAACGTCAGATTGCTGGCCTTTGTCGCCTCGATGAGGGCGTTGGCATGGTCGGCGAAGCTGTCGTAGTTCTCCTCCTCGCTTGCGTCGTCGTTGCGGCCCGGAAAAATGACGAAGATCGGCACCTTCGCTTCGCCGATCGCGTGGGCGAACTGCAGCGTTACGCTTCGCAGCTCCGCCCGGCGCGCGGCATCCGCATCGAGCTGATTGCCGAAAAAGGTGATCGAAGCGACGAACAGTCCGCGATCCCTGGCAATCTTCACGGCGTCTGCGACACGATCCGGCGTCTTGATATGGCCGCCGACATCGATCTCGATGGCGTCGAAGCCCGCCTCCCTGGCAAAATCGGCGACTTCCTCGAATGGCCGATCATTGAATGTCGATGTATAAAATCCGATCTTCATTGAATTCCTCCTTATTCAAATCGAATGACGAGTTAAGGCATCGCGTCATATGGCATGCAGGCGATCCATGACCCGCAAAGGCGAACGAATGCGCTGCTGTGGATCGGCCGAGCCGAGCATCAGGGCAGCCGCCGTCGGCATGGCCGCACCGCCGAGAGCGGCGGCATCCTCGGTCAGCGAGGCGCGATGAATGGATGGCAGGTTGGGATCCGACGTCTGCAGATGCTCGTTCACATAGCGCAGCAGCTCATCGATCATCCGAACCGGCAGACGGCCGCCGACGATCACAGCATCAGGATCGACGATCAGGCCGATGTGGATGACGGCTTCGGCAAGGTGGACGCTCATCTGCTTCAGCCACGACGAAACCAGCGAGCGGCCGCGGGCATCGAGCGCCAGAAGATGCTGAGGTTTGCTCGCCTGAATGCCGTGCCTGGCGAGATGCTCATACAGAAAGAATAGCGAGAATATTTCGCCCAGAGGCTGCACCTTGGCGCCTTTCGGATCGTTCGGATCCGCAATGGGCAGCCAGCCGATTTCGCCGCTCAATCCCATGGCACCACGATGGCCGATGCCATCCAGCACCAGCCCGCCGCCGGGGCAGGCGTTTACCGCGATATAGAAGAAGCTGCGACTTTCCGCGCCAAGCCCGTAGTCGAGTTCGGCCATCGCCGCGGCATTGGCCTCATTGTCGATGAAGACCGGGTGATCCGTCAGTGCCTCGATGGCCTTGCGAACATCGAAGGCCTCCCATTGCGCATATTCCGGCGGCCTACCCAGCACGGGGATCTCTCCCAGCCAATCCGGAACGGCAAGACCGATGCCGGCGACCCTGGCGTCATCGATAAGCTTGCTGCGCTGGAAATGCGAGATGGCATCGGCCGTCAGCTCGACGAACTCGTCGGGCAAAATGAAGCGTTTCTCATGATGCACCCTGCCCCGCACATTCCCGACCGCATCGACAGCCAGGATCGTCAGATGATCGCGATCGATGTT
>JAGWJK010000042.1 GCA_028865845.1 Rhizobiaceae bacterium | reverse complement strand
GGGCTCCAGTTGCGATGCGAGATCAGGCGCGGCGCCGACGGATCGGCGACGTCGAGCAGGGTTACGCCGCCATTGCGCCAGCTGGCATAGGCGACGTTATTCTCAACGATCGCATGATGAAGCGCGACGCGCCCGTTCCAGTTGTTGGTTTCGCAGCCGTCACGCCACATGCCGGGCAGCCACCAGCGGCCAGCCTCGACGGGTTTCGTGGGATCCTTGAGATCGATGATGAGGAGAATGTGGTCGGTATAGCCGTCGAGCATCGCCGTCGCATAGACGTAGCGCTCGCCGACCCACCAAAGGCGGTGCAGCCCGAAGCCCTCAACGGGCATGAAGCCAATCGACCGCGGATTGCCCGGATCCGAAAGATCATACACGCGCAGGCCCGCGGAATAATCCTCGCCGTTCCTGCCGAACTGCTCGCGCGGCGTGTTCTCCATCGACTGGCCGTAATAGTTCTTCACCTCTAGCTTGAAGAAGTCAAATTCCTCGACAACGAGCAGCTCGTCTTGGATCATGAGATCCGGAGGAGTGGCAGGGGTGCCGATCCCAAAAAGCTTTCCTGAATCCTGGTCGCGGGTGACCCGTGCAGACTTGTCGACGGTGCCGATGGCCGGAGTTGGCTGGTGTTTACCGCAACGTCGGCTTCAATGCGCCGCCGACATCAGGGAGTGACCCGCCTGATCGAAGAGATGAATATTTTCTTCGGCGATCTTCAAGCCCACCTCTTCGCCAGCTGCTGGCGCCGTCGGGCCGTCGTGAATGACGAGGCAGATTCCGGCATTTGGCACGGTGACGTGGAGCAACGATCCCGCGCCTGTGTATTCGGATAGGGCGATCGTGCCGGTCAAAATACCATCCTGCGGATTGACGATGGACAGATGTTCCGGGCGCATGCCCATCGAGTGCGCCCCTGCGCGAAGCTCAGGCCCCCGGCCGTTTCCGATGGCGGCAGCCGGGATGATGTTCATCTTCGGGCTGCCAATGAATTGCGCGACGAAGATGTTGCGGGGCCTCGAATAGAGTTCGCGCGGGCTGCCCACCTGTTCGATCAGCCCGTCACGCAACACCACGATCTTGTCTGCCAAGGTCATCGCCTCGATCTGGTCGTGGGTAACGTAGATCATCGTGTTACCCAGACGCTTGTGGAGTGCAGCGATCTCGGAGCGCATATGGACGCGCAGCTCGGCGTCGAGATTGGACAGCGGTTCATCGAACAGGAAGACATCCGGGTGGCCGACGATGGCGCGGCCGATGGCAACGCGCTGCCTTTGGCCGCCAGAAAGCTCGCGCGGATAGCGGTCGAGAAGGCTTTCGATCTTGAGTGTGGCCGCCGCTTCCTTGACGCGCCGCTGCGCTTCGTCGCGCGGCACTTTTCGCACCTTCAGGCCAAAACCCATGTTATCGCGGACGTTCAGATGGGGGTAGAGCGCGTACGATTGAAAAACCATCGCGACGCCGCGCTTAGCGGCCTGCACATCGTTGACCATGCGGTGGCCGATATAAAGCGACCCCTCGGTGATGTCCTCGAGGCCGGAAATCATCCTGAGCAAGGTCGACTTGCCACACCCGGACGGGCCGACAAACACCGTGAATTCTCCATCCTGGATTTCCAGGTCGACGCCCTTGATGACATGAACGCCGCCAAAGCGCTTCTGCAGCTTCTGCAAGGTCAGGCTCGTCATACTACTCTCCTTGATTGACGGCAGTCGTCCGCTAGCCCTTCACGCCCGACATGGCGAAGCTTTCGATGATCTGGCGCTGCGCGATCAGGTAGATGCCGAGGATCGGCACCACCGCGAGGCTCGTCGCGGCCAATTGAAGGTTCCAGAGCGGTAGACCGTAGGGGTCGTTGAAATTGTTGAGTGCCAGTGGCAGCGTAAACAGATCTAGCGAGCTTACGAAGACCAGCGGCTCGAGGAAGAGGTTCCACGAAAACAGGAAGGTGATGATGGCAACGGCCGCCAGCGCCGGCCGCGACATCGGCACGGCGATACGCCACCAGATGCCGAGACGCGAGAGGCCATCCATCTTGCCGGCTTCCTCGATCTCTTTCGGCAGAACGAGGAAATACTGCCGCATAAGGAATGTCGCCATGATGCCTTGCGGCCCGAAGACCGGCAGCAGGATCAGCGGCACATGCGTGTCCATCAGGCCGAGCCAGCGCATCAGGAAGAAATTCGGTATGATTGTCACCTCTTCAGGCACCATCAGCGCCGAAATCAGGAACAGCATCAGGAGGCCTGCGCCGGCAAAACGCATTCTGGCAAGAGCGTAGCCGGCGAGCGAGGACACCGTCAGCGTGAGAACAGTGACCAGTGCGGCGATATAGAGCGAATTGAAATACTGCCGCGCAAAGGGCTGGAAGGTGAAGACATCGATGAAATTCTGCCAGCGCCAGACGTTCGGGACGAGGCTCGGTTCGCCGAAAATTTCGCTCGAACTCTTGAAGCTCGAGGAAATCATCCAGAGGAATGGGAAGACGAAGGGGATGGCAAGGGCAAGCAGCGCCAGCGTCCAGCAGATGCGCTTGACGATCAGCAGCCGGTTGGATGAAGAGGTCATGGCGTCTCCTTGCGCCGCAAGGCGAGCTGCAGGATCGTCAGCGCCAGGATGACGACGAACATGATGATGGCGAGTGCGGAGGCGTAGCCGGTGTTGAAGAACTTGAAGCCCTGCTGGTAGATGTAGAAGGCGAGCACCAGCGTTCCGTTTTCCGGACCGCCATTCGTCATCAGATAGATGTGATCGAAGACCTTGAACGAGCCGATCATGGTAAGGATCATGATCACCAGCGTGGTCGGTGCAAGCAGCGGCCAGGTGATCGTCCAGAAAATCTGCCAGCGTGACGCGCCTTCGAGACGCGCCGCCTCCTCATAATCGCGCGGGACGGACTGCAGTGCTGCGATATAGAGGATCATGTTCAGCCCGACCATCTTGATCACGCGCGTGAAGATGACAGCCACCATTGCCCAGTTGGGGTCGCGCAGCCAGTTGGGCCCGTGAATGCCGACGACCGCCAGCATCTGGTTGACGAAACCGTTCTCGCCCTGCAGCAGGAACTTCCACACGATTGCCCAGGCCACCGCCGAGGTGACGACCGGCGCAAAGAAGATCGTGCGGAAGAAGACCACGCCGAAGAACGGCCGCGACAGCGCCAGCGCAAGGCACAGCGCCAGGATCATATTTGCTGGCACCAGCCCTGCGGCGAAGATCAGCGAATTACGGATGACCAGCCAGAAGTCCGGGTTCTGCGTCAGAGCATCGACGTAGTTTTCCATCCCGATGAAGCTTGCCTGCTGCGTCAGCAGGTTCCATTCCGACAGGCTGTAGATGACGACCGCAACGAGAGGGCCGACGAAAAAAACGAGGAATCCAGTCACCACAGGGCTGACGAAGAGCCACGCCGCCAATGTTTCCTGTTGCTTGAGGCTGAATCTCGGCGCGCGATTTTCGCGCACCGAAGCCTTGCCACCGACCATCTGCGCCATCGGTGTCACCGTTTACAACAAGGGCTGGATGGCCGAGCAGACCGCATCCATGGACTTCTGCACATCAGAATCGGCCTTCCAGAAGGCATCCATGCGAGGTGCCAGGGCGGCCAGGATTTGCGGGCTATGTTCATGGCTGGGCAGCACATGGCCGTTGGCAATCGCATCGGCGACATAGGCCATCTGCTTCGGCTTGATCAGCGTGTTGCTCTGGGTGAATGCCTTGTCGCTCAGCACCGATTGCCGTGCCGGCGGAAAATACTGCGCCATCGTCGCGGTGTTTTCCTTGTTAGTCATGAAGGCGAGGAATTGCGTCGCCAGATCCTTCTGCTTGCCCTTGTCGAAGACGACGAGACCGCCCTGGCCGATGACCGGCGACGCACCGGCCGGCCCTGTCGGAAGCGGAGCGATGCCCCACTCGAAGCCGGCAGTTGCCAAATTGGGGGTGCGTGAGATCTGGTTGATCGTCATCGCCGAATTGCCGGAGAAGAAATCGCCCTGTTCGCCTGGTGGCACGATCGATTTGTCCTTGAACACCATGTCATGGAGTTCCGTCATTGCGGCGACGGCTTCCGGTTTGTTGAAGCCGCATTTCCCGTCCTGCCAAGCAAAGCCGCCGTACACACGGATCGGCGGCATCACAGCATGCATCATGCGCGTGTCGTAGCCCTGGCCGTCCTTGAATTCGAAGCCCCATTTGCCGTTGGCATCCTTCAGAGCCTTTGCGACCTCGCGGAACTTGTCCATGTTCCACTGACCCTTGTCGGCAAGGGTGCCGGGGTCATCGAGCTTCGCCTTGTCGAACATCGTCTTGTTGTAGATGATCATGAAGGGCGAGCTCGAGAACGGGATGCCGTAGACCTTGTCGCCATCCGTCCAAAGACCCATTGCCGCCTTGGTGAAATCCGGGAGATCATAGGCGTCGGTGGCCTTCAGCGCCGGGCCGATATCAGTCAGCACGCCGGCCTTTTCGAAGGCGGGTGCTGCATCCTCCATCATCCAGGCGATGTCAGGTGGATTGCCGCCGGCCATCTGGAAGGTCAGCTTCTGGGTATAATCGCCGGCCGGGATGGTCTCGAACTTGACCGTTACGCCGGGATGGGTCTTGGCAAAGGCAGTGCCGAATCCGTTCAGCATATCGAGCTGGGCCTTGTTGCCGGTCCACACCGTAACGCGCAGTTCGGCTGCCGACAGCGATGTCGATACCAGGCCCAAGGCCAGCAACGCGGAGACTGCCAATATTTTTCTTGCGGCTTTCATGTTTCCTCCCTGGATTCATCAAGCGTGTTGAATTTGCTTCTTGTCGCCCGCGTCTGCGCTGGTGTCTGGCAAGGCAGGACCTTTGACCGCTCCTCTGGCGGTGCAGCTTTGGTGGCGATTCATGATTGTGCTCCCGGCAGCGTTCCCGGTGCATCGCCGATCGACCATCCGCCGTCGATCGGAATATTGGCGCCGGTGATGTAGCTGCCCGCGTCGCTGCAGAGCATGACGATCGGCCCGACGCAGTCATCGGGCCGTCCGGGCCGGCCGACGGGGATCTTCGTGATCACCGCACGCCGGAACGCATCGTCTGCATAACGGTCAGCGGTTCTCTCGGTTTCGATCGCGCCCGGCGATATCACGTTCATGGTGACGCCTCGTCCTGCGACATCGCGGCCGATGGCACGAATGGCGGTCAACTGAGCCGACTTCAACGCGGCGTAGACGACCGTTTCGGCGCGAGGCCGTTCGGCAAGGACACTGCCGAGTGCCACGACGCGCCCCCAGTTACGCTCGGCCATGTGCGGCACCAGCCTGCGCATGAGGATGAGCAGCGAGGCAAAGTTGACCGATACATGCGCCGACAGGTGCTCCTCGGTCAGATCCTGCCATGGCCCGCGCCTTTCGATCGCCGCATTGGCGACAAGAATGTCGATGGGGCCGTCATCGCGGAGGGCCGCGACGGCCATGTGCTCGACCGCCGCCGGATCGGCGAAGTCGGCTTCAATCATAGTTGCCCGCCTGCCCAGTGCCGCGATCTCGCGAGCGAGTATCGCCGCCCCTTCGGCATCGTCGAAATGGTGGAGAACGATATCGGCGCCATGCGTTGCCAAGCCCAGCGCAATTGCGCGGCCGATGCCGCTAGTAGCCCCAGTCACGAGTGAACGCCGGCCGGAGAGGGAGAAAGGCGCGCTCATTCTTCCGGCTCCGCCTTTAAACGAAGCTTTTCCGCCACCTCGAAGGACGCGACATCCGCCGCTTCGTAGTGGACGACGATGCTCTGCTCGGCAAGATCTGCATTGCCGTCGTGAATTGCCTTGAAGATTGTGCGGTGGCGATTGAGGGTTGCGTTCCAGTCAGCCTCGGTGCGATTGGCGCGGCGCGAAAACAACTCGGAGACTTCGCGCTGAACAGAGCGCATCCCCTCCATCTGCACCCGGATCATTGTGTTGCCGGTCGCAAGCGCAAGGCCATGATGGAACATGATGTCGGCTTCGGTGAAGGCATCCGGATCGCCCAGGCCACGCGCCATATCGGCAAGCGCGCGCTCCATGGTGGCCAGCCCGTCCTTATCCTGCCGCTCGGCCGCCAGCCGGGCGATACCGGTTTCGATCACCCGACGCATTTCGTTGGCTTCCTGCAATCGCTGAAGGCTGGAACGGACCGCATAGCCATAGATGCGCTCGAAGGGTTCGCCATTCAGCGCCTTGGCGCGGGCGACCTTGCCCTGCTGCGTCGAGATGAGGCCTGCGGCGGCCAGCTGACGCAGCGCTTCCCGCGCGATCGGCTTGCTGACGCCGAAATCGGTAGCGATCTCGGCCTCGGACGGTAGGGCGTCTCCCGGTGGGATGCGGCCATCGAACAGGGCCGTCGCTATTTCATGCGAGACCGAATCCGCAAGCCGTAGTGGCGTCGCGAGTTTTGAGGCGAAAAGCTTCTTTCTGGTCGAGTTGTCGATCATGGCCATCCTTTGCTCGATGAGCCTAAACGATCTCGATCAACATAGCAACTAAGTTTGTTAGTTGCAAAGAAACTGAGTATCTTGTAGACGTACCGACCGGCGCCTGATGTGGCGTGGAAGAAATATGAGGAGCGCGGCGGTGGCCGATTGCAGGCGGACTTGAAAAACAGCCGCGGCGGTTCAACCGAGCTGGAGATAGCGATGACCGATCAGACATCAGAACTGCAGGACCCGCCGGCGCTCGCTGCTTTATCGGACATCCGCATTACGGATGTCATTGCCCATCCGCTGACACAGACCCTGCCCAAGCCGACCGTGACCTCCTGGGGTGCGTATACGGCGGTGTCGATGGTCCTTGTCGAGGTGCGTACCAATGTCGGGATCATCGGAGTCGGCGAGACCCTCGCCCGATTTTCGCCGAAAGCCTATGCCGAGTTGATCGAGACTTCACTCAAGCCGAGGCTTGTGGGCCAGGACCCGCGCGACATTGCGGCCCTGTGGCAATCGATGCGCCGCGCGCTTTCCGGTCGTGCCGGGGGCATGCTGATAGAGGCGATCGCGGGCGTCGACATCGCGCTCTGGGACATCTTGGGCAAGGCGGCAGGCCTGCCGATCTACAAGCTTCTGGGCGGCATTGGCCGCAAGCAAATTTCCGTCTACGCAGCGGCCGTGAACTGGGTGGACGACGAGGAAGCCGACCGCGAACTCGACCGTTACGTCGAGCGCGGTTTTACCAATATCAAGATCAAGATGGCGCGCCCGGTCAAGGAGGCCTGCCGCCGCATCGAGCGCATGCGCCAGCGCGCCGGCGACAAGATCGGCCTCTGTGTGGATGCCAACTGGGCCTATGAACTCGACGAGGCGGTGGAAGTCGGCCGCGCCCTGTCGGCAAACGGCTATTTCTGGTTCGAGGAGCCGCTCGCGCCGGAAAACGAGCAAGGCTATGAGGAGCTGCGTAAGCGTTGCGACGTGCCGCTTGCCGCCGGCGAGAGCAATTACACTACCGATCAGGCGATGCGGCTGATCATGAACCGTACGCTGTCCATCGCGCAGCCGGACGTTGCCCGCGCCGGCGGCATCAGCGAGACGCGCCGGATTGCGATGCTGGCGCAGAACCATGACGTCGGCTACGCCCCGCATATCGGCATGTCCGGTATCATCTGCGAGACCGCCAGCTTACATCTGTCGGCAGCGATGCCCAGTTTCCGGATCATGGAATGCGAGGGCGATCTCAGTCCATTCAAGGTGCAACTCGCCGACCTTGCGCCGGGTTGCGTCCGGGCCAAGAACGGCATGGTGGATGTGCCGACCGGCCCGGGCCTCGGCATTGCCATCGACTGGGACGCCGTTGCCAGCCTTCGAAGCCAGTAAATCAATATCCGCAGAGGAGACAGGATCGTGACAGAAAGCCTTCCAGCCAACGAGATGTCGGAAGCATTGCGCTCCGCCATGCTGTTGTCGAATCCGAGCTTGAGCCGCTTCGATCCATTGCCGCGCATCATCAGCCTGGACCAGTTTTCGCGCGGGCACTGCGGCTGGTCGCAGCTTGTCGGCAATTACGAGGACGATCTCGACAGCATGCTGCCGGGCTATGCCCAGCATAGCAGTGCCATGCTGTCGACGCTCAGTCATTGGGATGCCGGCTCGCACGGCGGCATGGAGAATTCCTACGCGCTGAAAGTTGCAACAAAGCCCCGCGCCGGCGCCCGCAACGTCGCGATCAAGCGCCTGACCTTCCGCAAGCGCGGCCCGATCCGCTTCGAAATGTATTTCACCTTCAAGCCTGAAGCGACCGAACTCAAGCTGTCTGAAACTGACGTGCGATCGGTTGGCTTTCTGTTTGACTTGCAGGGCGGCGACCGCGATGCAGGAGCAGAGCGGGTGATGCCGCATCTGCGTTTCCTGAACGCTTCCGGCGGCAAGCACGAGCAGAAGTGGCAATACAAATCTGAGACGACGGCCTTCAAGGCGCTCGGGACCGAAAACAAGACAGTGAGCCACGATCATCTGGCTAATGAAGGCTGGCGCGATCTGCCGGATGGAGCGCAGCGCCTGTGCTACAATGAGATCCCGACCAAGGTGAACTGGAGCTACCTGCGGTTCGATTTCGATCTCGATGAGATGAAGGCGCTGTCCTTTTCCTGCAACGATCGCAGCTTCGACATGTCGGGTTTCGAATCGATCCGCATGCCGGCGATGAAGAACCTCTGGTGCATGCTGAATTTCTGCGTCTTTGCCGAAACCGACGTTGCCAAGCGCGCGTTCCTCTATGTCGATTCCATTTGCATCTCGGGGCTTTACTGATGTTGCCGGAAAATATCACCGCCATTGTCACCCGCAACGAAACCTGGTCTGGCAAGGCCGCGAGCGAACCCTATGAGGTCGGCTGGGCCAAGGAGGCGATCCTCTTCGTCCGTGCGCTGAAGGCACCTGTCGGCGCCGTTGCGCGCGCCTGGATCGAAATATCCCCCGACGGCATGCATTGGATCCCCGAGGGAACCACCGTCGACATGCCGGTGCAGAAGGATGGGCTTGCTGCTGCACGGGTTGCCCATTTCGGAAACTGGCTGCGTCTCGCGGCTGAGTTCGATAACGGCAGTTCGTGCGCGGTGCTGGTGACGCTGCATCTTAAGGCATAGACGCTTTTTCCGGGGCACTGAGAGGTCGGATTGAGTTCGGATCTTTCAGGCCCTTTTGTCTGGCAGGGGACGAATCCTCATGCCGACCAACAGAATTTAGCGCGCCCTGTTATGGACACTTTCGATATGCGGGCGCGGGAATACTAATGGTGCCGCACGCGACGGCAGGTGCAGGTTCTGGTCGCACCAAGTTCGGGCCCACGTTGATTGTTTCGTTGGCGATGATGCTGGTGGCTGTGGATAGTCGGTTACTGGTCGGCAGGTGTTGTCACTCGTGTCTGAGGCACAAACTGTTACATATGTCTTCGGTATGGGCATAAGAGCAAAAGTCCTCATTCGTCGAGCGCCTAGGGCAAACATACCAAAATTGGGCCTCTCGGCGACCGAACCGCCACAATCATTTTATTTCAATGGGTTACGATACCTGTCAGTGATTGACGGTGCGCCTGCTCGCTTTTCCCCATATTGCGTATAGTGAAGTAATATGTGAAACGATTATCGATTTTTTATTCGTCGGAATCGGCGTTCGTGCGGACTGGTTGTGGTCGCGCCCGGCGTCGGCTCCGGCGAATGCGTTTGAGCACCTATCCATTTTACCGGTTTTAGGCTGATCCTGATGATGAACTCCCATTCTCCGGCCTTGTCCGTGCTGCTCGCTTCGACGGCACTGTCTTCCTTCGCGCTGGCGGTCACGCCGGCTGAGGCTGGCGGGCCGGTGCTGCCGACCGGCGGCCAGGTGGCGGCGGGGAATGTCTCGGTCGGGCCGGCCTCGGGCAACCAATTGACCATCAAACAGTCGAGCAGTTCGGCCGTCGTCAATTGGCAGGATTTCTCGATCGGCAAGGGCGGCAGCGTCAATATCGTTCAACCGTCGAGCACGGCAGCGCTTCTGAACCGGGTGACCGGCGGCACGACCTCGACGATATCAGGCACGATCAACGCCAATGGCGAGGTTTATCTCGTCAACCCCAACGGGATTTCGATCTCGAAGAGCGGCACGGTGAAGGCCGGCGGCGGCTTCGTCGCCTCGACGCTTGGCATCTCCGACCAGGATTTCATGGACGGCAAGCGGACGTTTGCCGGCAAGGGCGCTTCGGCCGCCGTCGACAATGCCGGCACGATCTCGATCGGCCGCGGCGGTTATACGGCGCTGCTCGGCGGACAGGTGTCGAATTCAGGCACGATCTCGGTGCCGCTCGGAACGGTGGGGCTGGGAGCCGGCGAGCAAGCGGCGCTCGACCTATCGGGCGACGGCTTCCTGCAGGTGGCGATCCCAAGCGCCGTGGACGGAAAGAACACCGGTAAAGCCGGCGGCAAGCAGGCGCTGATCGAGCAGTCCGGGCGGATTTCCGCAAGCGGTGGGCGCGTGGAGATCAAGGCGGCCGCTGCGCGCGACATGGCGCGGCAGGCGATCAACATGTCCGGCCTCACTGAGGCCAACAGCGTCTCGGGCATCAACGGCTCGATCGTGCTCGGCGGCGATGACGGCGCGGTTGCGATTTCCGGCAAGCTGGAGGCGACGTCGAAGAGCGGCAGGGGCGGCTCGGTGACAGTAACGGGCCGGACGATTGCGCTGCAATCGGCAAAAGTCGATGTCTCGGGCAAGACCGGCGGCGGCACAGTAAAGATCGGCGGCGACAATCAGGGCAGGGGCAGTCTCGCCCATGCCGAGAGCGTGAGCATGGATGCCGCAAGTTCGATCAGGGCGGATGCGACGACGGATGGCAGGGGCGGCGATGTCGTCCTGTGGTCGGATGGGCAGACGATCGCCAACGGTACGATCTCGGCGACTGGGGGCGCGCAGGGCGGCGACGGCGGCGGCATCGAGACCTCGGGCCTCCAGGTCGACTTCACCGGCATCGACGTCAATGCCTCGGCAGCGCATGGCTCAGCCGGCACTTGGCTGGTCGATCCGGTCAACCTGACGGTGGACGCGGCAGCAGCGCAGACGATCGACAGCACGCTTTCAGCCGGCACCTCGGTCACGCTGCAGACGACATCGTCGGGTGCCAGCGGCACCGGCACGCAGTCAAGCGGCCTTGGCGATATCGATATCGAGTCGGCGCTCTCCTGGGGCAGCGCTGCGACGCTGACGCTCGATGCCTACCATTCGATCGCCATCGATGCGCCGATCACCATCTCCGGCGCCGGCGGATTGAGCCTGCTCACCAACGACAACGGCGGCGACGGCACGGGCACGCTGACCTCTGGTGGCGGCGTGCAATATACCGGCACGGCCCATTCCGGCCAGTCGCTGACTATCAATGGCATCGGCTATACGCTGCTCTATTCGATGGCCGAGCTTGACGCCATTGACGGAACGAGCGCCGTCGACGGCAGCAGCGTGCTGGGGTCAAGTTCAGGCCTCAGCGGCAACTATGCCCTGGCAAAGAGCCTCGATGCCTCCGGCACCACATATACGGATGCGGTGATCGCGCCGGATAGCAGCGGCTCCTTCACGGGCATGCTTGAGGGGTTGGGCAACACCATCAGCGGACTGACGATCAATAGCGGCGATCAGTATGTTGGCCTGATCGGACAGCTTAACGGCAGGGTGCGCGACATCGGTCTGATCGGCGGCTCGATTCTCAGCTGGAATTATGATCAAGCTTACGCCGGCGAGTTGGTCGGGTCTCAGATCGCCGGTGACATCAGCCAATCCTATGCCACCGGCACGGTCAGCAGCAACAACGTCGTCGGCGAGTTGGTCGGGGAACAGGGCGGTGGCAGCATCAGCCGATCCTATGCGACCGCCGCGGTCAGAGGCGACCTTGCCGGCGGGCTGGTCGGGGAGCAGGACGCAGGCAGCATCGCGCAATCCTATGCCACCGGTGCGTCCTTTGGATACAGTGAAAGTGGCGGCCTGGTGGGGTATCAGACCGCTGGCAGCATCAGCCAATCGCATGCGACCGGCACGGTCAACAGCAACA
>JAGWJK010000989.1 GCA_028865845.1 Rhizobiaceae bacterium | reverse complement strand
TGCAACGCGCCATATCGGAGATAGCCCAATTTATCGATGGAATCGATAAGGATGCCTTTGCGCGCAACGTCGAGAAACAGCGCGCCGTCGGCATGAATCTCGTGATAATTGGTGAATTGGCGGGAGACATTATCGAGCAGTATCCGGAATTCGCCGAGGAACACCAGGACCTGCCCTGGCGTCAAATTCGTGGGATGAGAAATCGACTTGCTCACGCCTATTTCGATACTGATTTGACGATCATATGGGAGACCGCGCGGAAGTCTCTTCCGCAACTCCTTTCGCAACTTCAATCGATCCGGCATTGGCAGGCTGAAGGGGAGTGACGGGCATGACCCAGGAGCTTGATATCTTTCCTCTGACCAAAGCCGCTTTTGCGCCCTATGGCGATGTCATCGAGGCTGATCCCTCGACGATGAAGCTGATCAATGGCGGCACGACCGAGCGCTTTCATGCGCTTTCGACGGCCGAGGCGGCAGGTGAGGGTGCTCGCATCATCTTCAATCTCTTTCGCGGTAAGCCGCGGACTTTTCCTCACGCCGTCGACATGATGGAACGCCATCCGTTCGGCAGCCAGAGTTTCGTGCCGCTGAGCGGACGGCAGTTCCTCGTCGTCGTTTCCAAGGACGAGGGCGGCAAGCCGGGCAGGCCGCAGGCATTCCTCGCGCGCGAGGGGCAGGGCGTCAACTATCACCGCGACACCTGGCATCACCCGTTGATGGCGCTCGATCTCGTCAGCGATTTTCTTGTTGTCGATCGCGATGGCCCCGGAAACAACCTGGTGGAGTTCTTTTTCGACACCCCCTTCATCATTGGAGCGCCGATCCTATGACCGGACTGACTACCCATGTGCTCGACACTGCTCTCGGCAAGCCGGCGGCAGGTTTGACGATCGATCTCTTCAAGATCGAAGGCGAGGGCCGTAAACATCTGAAGACGGTGGTTACCAATTCGGACGGCCGCGTCGATGGCGGGCCGATCCTCGTCGGCGACAGCTTTGTTGCGGGCACATACGAGCTGCTGTTTAGGGCTGGCGACTATCTGCGCGCGACCGGTGCAAAGCTGCCGGACCCGGCTTTTTTCGATCTCGTGCCCATTCGCTTCGGGATCGCCGATACCGCGGCACACTATCATGTGCCGCTGCTGATTTCGCCCTATAGCTATTCCACATATCGTGGGAGCTGACTTTTATGCGTTTCGCAGCGATCGCCGATGTGCACGGCAACCATCTGGCGCTGGAAGCCGTGCTTGCCGACATCAGTGCCCAAGGTATCGAGGATATCGTCAATCTCGGCGATTGCTTCAGCGGGCCGCTGACTGCCGGAAAAACAGCGGATATCCTCACAGGGCTCGATATCGTGACGGTTCGCGGCAATCACGACCGCTACCTGGTCGAATACGCGCCGGAGCATATGCATGCATCGGACAGCGTAGCCTATGCTCAGCTCTCGGAGCAACATCTTGGTTGGCTCCGCAACCTGCCGTTCAGCGCGGTCTACAGAGACGAAATCTATCTCTGCCACGCCGCGCCCGCAAAAGACAATCTCTATTGGCTAGAAAGCGTCGCTCCGGACGGTTATGTCCATGTGAAGCCGATCGAAGAGATCGAGGCGCTGACCGCTGGAATCGACTATCCCTTGATCCTTTGTGGCCATAGCCATATCGCGCGCACCGTGCGGCTGAGGGACGGGCGGTTGATCGTCAATCCCGGCAGCGTCGGATGTCCTGCCTATGACGATGATCTACCTTATCCCCACAAGGTGGAAGCCGGTCATCCGCTGGCGACCTACGCGATCCTCGAGAAGAGCCATAACTGCTGGCTGCCGACATTCCGGCATGTTGCCTATGACCATGCCGCGATGGCGGAACTTGCGGCTCGGAACGGGCGCAACGAGTGGGCGAGCGGGCTCGCCACGGGGTGGCTATTTTAGAGGTCGGCGATAATATCCCGGTCGATCGTCTTGATATCGCGCTTGCCGCAGAGAGCCATCGAGACATCCAGTTCCTTGCGGATAATTTCCAGCGCTAGGGTGACGCCTTCCTTGCCCATGGCGCCGAGGCCGTAGAGGAAGGGGCGGCCGATGAAGGTGCCCTTGGCACCAAGTGCCACGGCCTTCAGCACGTCCTGGCCCGAGCGAATACCGCCATCCATATGCACTTCGACCCTCTCGCCGACGGCATCGACGATCCTCGGCAGCATGCTGATCGAGGACGGCGCGCCGTCGAGCTGGCGGCCGCCATGGTTGGAAACGTTGATGGCGTCCGCGCCGGTATCCGCCGCCGCCCTGGCATCGTCGACATCGAGGATACCCTTGATGATCAGTGGGCCGCCCCATTGTTCCTTGACCCAGGCGACGTCCTTCCACGACAGTTTGGGATCGAATTGCTGGTGTGTCCAATGTGCGAGTGTCGTCAGATCCGAAATATTCTTGGCGTGGCCGATGACGTTGCCGAAGGAATGGCGCTTGGTTTGCAGCATGCCCATGCACCAGCCCGGGCGCATGGCCAT
>JAGWJK010000988.1 GCA_028865845.1 Rhizobiaceae bacterium | reverse complement strand
CGTGAGGATGGAAATCAGCCTGCCGACATCGGTGATCGTTCCCGCGATCTCGATCAGTTGCGGCGAAAGGTTTTTCGCCGCCTGCCCCAGCGGCGCGTCGAAAACCAGAAAAGCGATCAGGACGATGTTGATTGCCGTCAGTGCATAACCGAGCCATGGCAGCCGGAGTTGCCGGCTGCGGCGCACCGCATAGCGTCGCGCAAGCCTTTGCCACGGCCGCGCGGGTCTGTGGATTGCACCCTGTCTTATTTTGTCGATCGGCGGTGTCGTTTCGATGCTCATAGGCCGGACATAGGGGCAGATGGGCAGAGTTCAATGAAAAGCCCCCGCTCCACAGCCGGGGAGCGAGGGCTAGAAATGTTTCACGTGAAATATTTATGTGGAAAATATTACGCGGACAGTTTCTGGAATTCGGCGAGGATGGCGTCGCCCATTTCGGCGGTGCCGACCTGGCGGCTGCCTTCCGACATGATGTCGCCGGTGCGGATGCCGCTGTCGAGCACGTTGGCGATTGCCTTTTCCAGCGCGTCGGCCTCAGTAACCATGCCGAAGGAGTAGCGCAGGCACATGGCGAAAGAGGCGATCATGGCGATCGGGTTGGCGATGCCCTTGCCGGCGATATCGGGTGCCGAGCCATGAACCGGCTCGTAGAGCGCCTTGCGCTTGCCGGTCTTGGCATCGGGCGCGCCGAGCGAAGCGGACGGCAGCATGCCGAGCGAGCCGGTGAGCATGGCGGCGACGTCTGAAAGCATGTCGCCGAACAGATTGTCGGTGACGATGACGTCGAACTGCTTCGGCTGACGCACCAGCTGCATGCCGCCGGCATCGGCGAGCATGTGCTCAAGCTGTACGTCGGCATATTTTTCCTTATGCGTCGCGGTGACGACCTGGTTCCAGAGCACGCCCGACTTCATGACGTTGCGCTTTTCCATCGAGCAGACGCGGTTATTGCGGGTGCGCGCCAGTTCGAAGGCGACGCCGGAAATGCGTTCGATTTCGTAGGTGTCGTAGACCTGCGTGTCGATGGCGCGCTTCTGGCCGTTGCCGATGTCGATGATTTCCTTCGGCTCGCCGAAGTAGACGCCGCCGGTCAGCTCGCGGATGATGAGGATGTCGAGGCCGTCGACCAGCTCCGGCTTCAGCGAGGAAGCGGCTGCCAGTGCCGGGTAGCAGATGGCGGGGCGCAGGTTTGCGAACAGTTTCAGGTCCTTGCGCAGGCGCAGCAGGCCGGCTTCCGGGCGCACTTCGTAAGGCACGCTATCCCATTTCGGACCGCCGACGGCGCCGAAAAGCACGGCGTCGGCGGCAAGCGCCTTCTGCATGTCTTCTTCGGAGATAGCCGCACCATGCGCGTCATAAGCGCTGCCACCGACGAGGCCTTCATCTGTAACGAAACCAGCATTCTTGGCTTCGTTCATGTAGGCGATAATCTTACGGACTTCGCCCATGGCTTCGGGACCGATACCGTCGCCCGGCAGCAGGAAGAGATTGCGCACTGTCATGGAAAAGCCTCCGCAAGAAAAATAGGTTGCGGGTTCTTAGACCTGCAAATGCGGCTTTTCAAGCGAGGAAGGACGGGAAACGGTACGGTTTTCGGGCTTTTGGGGCCAACCACCCGCCCTTGTGGTTCGAGACGACCCTGCGGGTCTGCTCACCAAGAGGGCGGGTGTTTGCTTTGACTTTTACTCAGCCAATCCAAGCGAAGCGAGGTAGGCGGCCGATGCCGGGATCTTCGACTTGTCCTTGATCTCGATGATCAGGCGCGGGTTGCTTTCGAGCTTGGCAAGAGCGGCAAAAACGGCGCGCCAGTGGATGTTGCCTTCGCCGAGGCTCCAGTGGCGGTCGGCGTAGCCGTCCGCATCCTGCAGGTGAATGTGCTGCAGGCGGTTGCCGGCGGCGTGCACGTAGTAGTCGACGGGCGGTGCGCCGGTGTAGCCGTGAGCGTACTGCGCATGGCCGGTGTCGATCGACACGGCGACGGCCGGTGAATTGAAGCTGTCGGCGAGGCCGACGCGGATATGGGGATCCTTGTCCTCGATGTTCTCGATGACCATGGTAAGCCCGATGTCTTCGGCGCGCTTGACGGCATCCTTCAGCGTCAGGTGCGTATATTCGATGATCTTTTCGCGTTCGCCCTTGTTGTTGTCGAGGTTGTTGTAGGACCAGGACGTGTAGGGGCTGTGGATGACCATCTGCGTCGCGCCGATCGTGGCGCAGACATCGAGGGCCTGCATCAGGCGCTTGGAAACGACGGTACGGATATCCGGATCCTGCGAGGCGATGACGAAGCCCCAGAACGGGCCATGGATGCCGAGGCGACCCTGATGGCCGTCGAGCAGCTTCTTGGCTTGTGCGGCGAGCGGCGCCCAGTCGCCGTTCAGGACGTCGGCTTCGACGAAGCTCTGCAGTTCCAGATCACGCGGCTTTGCAAGCAGCCAGTCGCGATGGATTTCGACGTCGGCAAGCGTCATGGCGGCGCCAACGATAGGAAGAGAGGTCATGGAATGCTCCGA
>JAGWJK010000987.1 GCA_028865845.1 Rhizobiaceae bacterium | reverse complement strand
CGCCGGAAAGCAGCTCGCCGAAATGCAGCGAGCTGACGGTGACCACCGGAATGAGGCCGTTGCGCAGCACGTGCCTGATAACGACGATGCGCTCCTTCAGGCCCTTGGCGCGCGCCGTGCGGACGTAATCCTGCCGCAGCGTCTGCAACATCGAACTGCGCGTATGGCGCATGACGATCGCCGAGGCCGCCGTTCCCAGAACGATGGCCGGCATCAGCATATAACGCAGATTGTCGATCGGATTGTCGAACAGACCGACATAGCCGCCGGACGGCAGCCAGCCGAGCTTTACCGCAAAGACGAGGATCAGCATGATGCCAAGCCAGAAGCTCGGAACGGAAAGGCCTGCCAATCCGAGGATGCTGACGCCGTAATCGACCGGCGTACCGCGCTTCAACGCTGCGATGACGCCGGCGGGGATACCGATCACCAGCGCGATGATCATCGCCATGACCGAAAGCTCGATCGTCACCGGCAGCTTTTCCCGAACCATCTCGCCGATCGGCAGCTTCGTACGGATCGATTGGCCGAAATCGCCCTGCAGTATGCCCCAGAGCCAATGGACGTATTGGATGTAGAGCGGCTGATCCAGCAGGTATTTATGCCGCAGGAATTCGATCACCGCCGGATCGCGTTCTTCGCCGGCAAGCGCGAGCGCAGGATCGCCGGGCAGGAGCTTCAGCAGCCCGAAAACCAGGATCGACACCAATAGCAGGGTCGGAATAGCGATCGCCAGGCGGCGCAGAACAAAAGGAAACATGGTCTTTCTCTTGGCGCACGATCCCGTTTCGAGAGGGATCATGCAGAAGGGATTGGGTGGCAAGGCAAACCCTTGCCACCCGCTCGATGCTTATTTTGCCGGCTTGACGCCCTGGACGCGCAGGAGACCGTCCGGGTAGATGGTGATACCGGTCACATCGGCCCTGGATGCATAGAACCAGTTCGGATGGTAGAGCGGAATGCTCGGCAGATCGGTCAGGTAGATGTCCGTCGCCTTGTCGTAGAGCTGCTTGCGGGTAGCCTCATCCGAGGCCTGGCGAGCCGCGATCAGCGTCTTGTCCATGTCCGGGTTCTTGTACTTGTTGACGTTCTGGCTGCCGTCGGAACCGAAGAAGGAATAGAGCGTCGGATCCGGATCGGCGCGGCCGCTCCAATTACCGATATAGGCCTGGAAGTCGCCGGCCAGATAACGCTGCACGGCGGACGCAGTTTCGAGCGGCAGGAGCTGCACGTCAAAACCGGCTTCGCTGGCGAGCGACTGGATGATCTGGGCGACGCGGCCGTCGGTCAGCGAGTTTTCAAAGGTGATTTCGAGCTTCGGAGCCGGGCCGCCGACCTCGGCGATGAGTGCCTTCGCCTTGTCGATGTCACGTGCCGGAATGGCGTGCGACTTGCTGTAGAAGGCGCTCGATGGCGGGATCATCTGGTTGTCGGGGATGAATTCGCCGTTGAACGCGACCTGGTTGATGACGTTGCGGTCGAGCGAGAGCTCCAGCGCCTTGCGCAGGCGCGGATCGGCGCCAATAGGCGTTTTCGCCTTGTCACCATTGCCGACGTTGATCATCAGGTGCGATACGGCAAGGCCCGGCGAGGAATGCAGCGCCAGCTTGTTGTCGGAGCGAACGGTTGCAAGGTCGGTTGGGGCGATGCGTTCGGCGACTTCGAGGTCACCGGCCTGCAGGCGCGACAGACGGACGGTGGAATCGGGGATATAGAGATACTGGATCTCGTCGTAGCCGATAGCGTCGGCGTTCCAGTAGCCCGGATATTTGTCGAGAACGATCGAGTCGCGCTGCTTGCGGGACTTCAGAACATAGGGGCCCGAGCAGACGGGATTGGTGGCGAATTCGCCGCCCTTCTGAACCGCCGTCGGCGATACCATCATGCCGGCGCGATCGCTGAGCACGGACAGAAGCGGCGCGAACGGCCCTTTCAGATGGAAGGTCACATGGGTCGGATCGACCACCTCGACGCTGTCGATCGGCGCGAGCTCGGCCTTGCGGTTCGATTCCTTCAAGGTCTTCATGCGCTCGATGTTGAACTTGACCGCGGCGGCATCGAAAGGCGTGCCGTCCTGGAAGGTGACGCCGCTGCGCAACGTGAAGGTGATGTCGGTGCCCTTGTCGTTCCACGCCCAGGCGGTCGCCAGCTGCGGCACGATGTCGAGGTTGGCATGGATGTCGACCAGCTTGTCGCACATGGCGGCGAAGACGATACGGCCGGCATAGGTGCCGCTTGTCGCCGGATCGAGCGCGTCCGGATCGTCCTGCATACCCACGCGCAATGTCGCGGCCTGCGCCGATCCAATCGTTATAGCGATGGCCGAAACCATCATAAATGCCTTGAAGGAAGTTCCCATCATTATCTCCTTGTGGCGGAGCTTCCACCGAAAGCCAACTCGCCTGCTCAGAATTATGCGACCGCAAGTGATGCATGGTTTTTTTCGATTGTAAAGTATCCTGACTAAATATTTGATCAAAGTTTGGGCGACGATTAAAATTCCATCTTTTGTCGTGAAAT
>JAGWJK010000041.1 GCA_028865845.1 Rhizobiaceae bacterium | reverse complement strand
GCACGATCAAAAATGATTTCAAAGTTGTAAGAGGCCAATCTCATTGCATGGTCCTCCTTCGCGCCTCTCCCGAAATCCGGGAGGCAAGGCATCATCCCACGCGCACTGGATGTCGCGCCATCATGATAACATGCGAATATCAAGGCCGCATATCAGCCGAATTGGTGGGAAAGTAGTTAGGTCAGACGGGCAATTCAGCCAGAATCGCCCGGGCGCAGCGCGGATACGCCGGACGTGCCGGTTCGTTGGCATGGTGCATATCATGCAGCATCAGCATTAAAAAACTGCGTTTCTACGCGCCAGGGCGCACGGCAACATCGGCAGGACGTGCTTTAAAACAAGCTGCCCTGCTTTGGAGGTGCGGCAGGATCGGCCGGTTTCGCCGGCCGCTTTTTCGGCGATGGACCACCCGTCTGCGAGACGCTGGGCTGAGGGGCGGACGGCGCATCTCCGGTCACGGCGCCAATGCGTGCGTCGGCAAATTCGATCGAGATCGCCGAACCCGCGGCAAGCGCCGATGCGAGGGAAACCGGCCGGTCAGCATCGTCGCGCACGACCGCATAGCCGCGCTTCAGCACGTTTTTATAGGACAGCGATTGCAGGATCCGTTCCTGCGCCACCAACTCGCCACGCGCCCGCACAAGCTGATGGCCGATCGCCCTGTCCGCTCGTCCGGAAAGATTGCCGAGGCGATCGCGCGCGCGATCCGTATGCGTCTGCAGCCGCGACGGCAACGTGGCGAAAACCGCGTCGGCGCGATCGATGCGGGCGCGGGCTCGATCGAGCATCCGTTCAATGGTCCGCTCCGCGCGGGTCATGCGCTCGGCCAACATCTGCCGCCGCTCGGCGATGCGGTTGGACAGCACGTCCGGTCGCAGATGCGAGGCCGCTCTTTCGAATGCCCGGCGCTTGTTCAGCGTGTTGAGCTCCAGTCCGCGACCGAGCCCGGCGGCAGCTTCGTCGAACCGACGGCGCGGCAGCGCAAGCAACTGGTCGAGCGAAGGCAGGGCCCGCAACAGCGCACGCATCGACTGCCGGCGCAGATCCATCTGCCTGCTGACGCCGCCCTGCAGCCGCGCCGCAAGGCTTGCGAGCTGCGCCTCGAGGTCGGCTTTTACCGGAACCGCCATTTCGGCGGCCCCGGTCGGCGTCGGCGCGCGGACGTCAGCGGCATAGTCGATCAGCGTCCAATCCGTCTCGTGCCCCACGGCCGAGATCAGCGGGATCTCGCTCGCAGCGGCGGCGCGCACCACGGCTTCGTCATTGAAGCTCCAGAGATCTTCGAGGCTTCCGCCGCCTCTTGCGACGATCAGCACATCCGGCCTCGGGATCGGGCCTCCGGGTTCGAAGCTGTTGAAACCCCTGATGGCATTGGCAACCTCGTCACCCGAGCCCTCGCCCTGGACCTTCACCGGCCAGACCACGACATGCACCGGGAAACGATCGGAGATACGGTGGAGAATGTCGCGGATAACGGCACCGGTCGGCGAAGTGACGACGCCGATCACATGGGGCATGAAGGGGAGCGGCCGCTTGCGCTCGGAAGCAAACAGGCCTTCGGCACCAAGCTTGCGCTTGCGCTCTTCCAGCAGCGCCATCAGCGCGCCGGCGCCGGCGGGCTCCAGCGTTTCGATGACGATCTGGTATTTCGACGAGCCGGGAAAGGTCGTCACCTTGCCGGTGGCGATCACTTCCATACCCTCTTCGGGGCGAAATTTCAGCTTGGAGAATGTGCCTTTCCAGATCACCGCGTCGATGCGGGCGCGGTCGTCCTTCAACGCGAAATAGGCGTGACCGGAGGAATGCGGGCCGCGATATCCGGAAATTTCGCCACGCACGCGCACCTGGTCGAAGGCACTCTCGACAGTGCGCTTGATCGATCCGGACAATTCCGAGACGGAATATTCCGTGAGGTTTGAAGGCGAATCACTCTCAAAGAAACTGCTCATACGGTCTTTTTATCCGAAGTCGCGATGAATGCGGAGCCTATTGCTTCATGAAGCGTTAACCCTATCAACAAAGCCTTTCTTAGCCATCCCTGTGTAATCCTGTGCAAACTTGTTCTTGGTTAAAAGGAGGTGGAGCGATGATCTTCGCAACCGCCATGATGATCGGAATTGCGGCCGGGCTGCAGCGCTCGGCAATCGGCACGATGATCGGCGTCGCGCTCGTCAGCGTCGCATTCATGACCGCCGTCGCGGTCTCCGTCGTTCCGCCGCCGCTCACCACGCTGTTCATCGCACTCGGCGGTTATAATGTCGGGTTCATCGGCTATCTGCTGACCATCGACGCGATGGAACGCCGTCGCGCCTGAGCCCCGCTCTTCAGCCGTTCGGAACGAAGCGGAAGAACTGAACGCTCGATTTGTCGGTGGTCGGAATGGGATCGAGATAGAGGGGCACCCGGCCGAGCGAAAGCTGCGCATAAAGCCCGTCCGGCTTCAGATCAGCCAATTCCTTAACCTCTGGGTCGTCAGGACAAAAGGCGACCAATGTCACGCCGGCGGCGCGCAGCAGGTCCTTCGCATCCTTCGGCGTGGCAAGACCGATGTGTAGTTCGGCGAGCATTCCGGCCTGATCGCGATGATAAGGTCCGGAGAGTGTCCGATGCGGCGTGAAGCGCAGGATCGGCGACCCCATATTGGACGACGCAGAGATGAACCCCGGCTCAAGGCCGGCGATCGGCGCCAGAGCTTCGCGTGACGAACATGCCGCTGCTTTGTTGTCATCTACGACGGCGACACTGTTCATACCGCCCTGCAGCCCGTTAAGCCCATCATTGGCAAGCGCTCCGCCGACCGCCCAGGCGGCAGGCACCGAGAGCACCGTCGCCACGACGTAGAAGAAGGCTGCTCCCATGTCTTCGCTGTCGGCCGTGGAATTGCGGCGCAGTTCGGCAAGGAGCAGGACGAGCGGCGGGATTGCCAGCAGATTGGAGAATTCCGCGCCGCGGACCTGCACCAGCGCGATGATCCAGTTGATGCCAAGCAAGGCCAGCAGCACCGCATGGAGTTGCGCACGCTCCCCGCGCACGATGCGAAAGACGCAGACAACGATGGCGAAGAAACCGGTGGCGTAGAAGGCGCCGATCGTCTCCGGTTTGTGGCGGGCGATCGAAAACACCGATTGCGCTTCGGTGATGGCGTTCAGCCAGAGCTTCACCAGCAATGGATCGAGATCGGCGAGAGGATTGCGCAGGCATCGCGGCGCCAGCACCACGGCCGCCGCAAAGACGACCACGCCGTTGGCTGCGAGCACGGCCAGCCGTCGTGACAGCGAGAGCCGGCTTGCCAGCGATGCCGACACAAGCAGGCCGATGCCGCCGACGCTGGTGATCCCGTAGAAGCCGAGCGAGAGATTGTCGCAGGTGACGGTGGAATAGAGATGCGGCGGCACAAGCGCGAAAAAAGCGGCGCTGACGGTAATCGTGAGCGTCAAAGCGAAGGCACGGGCGGCCGGCGCAAAAGCCTCACCCTCCCAGGCCCAGAGCCCGGCCACAGTCATGCATGCAACGGCGACGAAGGGCGTAGTCTCGGCGCCGATCCCCAACGCGATGGCGCAGGCTACCGCTGCGACGGCGAAATTGCGCGGACGATAGCTCTCGTCGGCAAGCATCGCGGTGGCGAGTGCGACAAGGCAAAGCTGGGCATTGTCGTGATCGATCGATCCGGGCGAAAAACGGCGCGAGGTCAGAATGAGAAGCGCGGTCAGGCCGAGCGCGAAATGCATGCCCTCGATGCCGGCAATCCGCCGTCCGGCAAGTCCCATGAAGAACAACAGCGGCAGAACGAGCGCCAGCGGCCAGATCGCGAGTGCGGCTGCCTCGGCACTTTCAGGCGCCAGAAACAGTCGAAAGAAAGCAATCAGCGTGGCAATCGGCAGATCGATGAAACGCGACCAGTGCATCAGCGTGCCGCCATCGAGACCCAGCCGATACTGCATCATGTCGAACCAGCCCTGGCCGCCGAGAAAATCGCGGACTTCGACGAGCCGCATGGCGTCGTCATTGTCGAGGCCGACATAGTCGATGGCGTTGCGATGGAAGAACAGCAGCGCGGCGATCACGGCGACCCCGTAGATCAGCGAAACCGGGCCGAGCTGTGACCAGCGGGAAGACGACTTTGCGCGCAGGCCCCTTCCTCGTGATACTTCCAGAGCCTGCGTCATCCTGATGAAACTCCGTGTTCGAAAGCCATGCGGGCATCCACGCTAGCCGCTCGCGATCAAGAAAGCGTAAAGTGGGCACATCAGGCCGCCGGTATCACGATAATTTGCCCGAGTGCGCGGCCCATCCGCCTTTTTTCCTTCGCAGCCATAGGCTCTTATTAACGCACAACGGGATAGATTCTCGTCCGGATTGTCCAAAGTGCCTTGATGAAGTCGACGCGTAAGAATTGGCCAGTGACTATGTGGAATGAGAACCTGAATATCGCCGTTCTCCTGCCGTGCTACAATGAAGCGGCGACGATTGGCGAGGTCGTGCGCGGCTTTCGCGAGGCGCTGCCGCTGGCCAACATCTACGTTTACGACAACAATTCCACCGACGCGACCGCGCTGCGCGCCACGCTCGCCGGCGCCACGGTCGTGCGCGAGCGCCGCCAGGGCAAGGGACATGTGGTGCGGCGCATGTTTGCCGATATCGACGCCGACATCTATGTGATGGCCGACGGCGACGGCACCTATAGACCCGGAGATGCGGAGGAACTGATCCGCACGCTTCTGACCGAGGGGGCCGACATGGTGGTCGGCACGCGCCGCGGCGTTCATGACGACGCCGGCCGCCAGGGCCACGCCTTCGGCAACCGGATCTTCAACTGGCTCTACCGCCTGATCTTCGGCACGGATTTTACGGACATCTTCTCCGGCTATCGCGCCTTCTCGCGCCGCTTCGTCAAAAGCTTCCCGGCCGTTTCCGGTGGGTTCGAGATCGAGACCGAGATGTCCGTGCATGCCTCGCGGCTGAAGCTGCCGGTCAGCGAGCTCGAGCTCGACTATGGGCGCCGCCCGGAAGGATCGCATTCCAAGCTCTCCACCTTCGGCGACGGCTCGAAAATCCTCTGGATGTTCGCCATGCTGATGAAGGAAACGCGGCCCTTTGCCTTTTTTGGCATATTGGGCGCTATTTCGCTGGAAATGAGCATCGGCTTCATGATCCCAGTATTTGCAGAGTATTTCGAGACCGGCCTGGTAACCCGCATGCCGACCTGGACGCTGTCCATGGCGCTGCTGATGATCTCCTTCATGCTGCTGACCGCGGGGCTGATCCTCGATTCCGTCGCGCGCTCCCGTGCCGAACAGCTTCGCATCCATTATATGAGCCTTGAAGCCCCCGCCTCCGCCAAACAGGCGAAACGGATGGTTTCGGCCGAGACACATGAAAAACCAGTCAGCCGGAAGAAAAAGGCCAAAGCTGCATGAAAAAACTCTTCCGCTTTCTGATCGCCGGCGGCATCGGATTCATCGTCGATGCCGGTGTGCTACTGTTGCTGCTGCGCTTCACGCCGATCGGACCTTACGGATCGCGCGCCATCTCGATCCCGACGGCGCTGTTCGCCACCTGGATGCTCAACCGCAATTTCACCTTCGGGCATTCGGACCGGTCGCTTGCCGCCGAGGGCTTCCGTTATGGATCCGTCGGGCTCACCTCGGCGTTGCTGAACTATTTTATCTACAGCTCGCTGCTCGTTTCTGTGCCGGGCCTGCGCCCGATCATCGCGGTCATCCTGGCATCGGCGGCGGCGACAGCCTTCAGCTTCTTCGGCTATTCGCGCTTCGTCTTCCGCCGCCGATAATCACATATCGAGATCAGACCAGCTCCCAGCCATCCTTTTCGCTGGCGCGATAGATGGCGTCGATGACCTTCTGATTGAACTTCGAGCTTTCGAGCGGCACGATCTCGGCTTCCTTGCCGAGGGCCGCGGCGGCGAAGGCCTCGGCCTCGCGCTTGTACTGGCGGCTGTCGGGGAAGCGGAAAATCTGCGATTCGGAATGATTGCGGTTGGTCAATTCCAGCTCCTCGGCGCCGTAGCGATCGGCGTTGAACGGCGACTTGACCTCGATGAAGCCTTCGGTGCCGTGGAACACCATCACCTGTCGCGCCGCCATCTGCGTCGAGATGTAGAACGTCATTTCGAAATCGCCGAAATCCGCCTTGACGCTGGAATAGATGTCCGTGCCGAACTCCGGATCGCGCTCGGTAACGGCCTGAATGCGCAGCGGTTCGCGGCCGGTGACGAAGCGGGTCGTGATCGTCGGATAGACGCCGATATCGGGCAGGCCGCCGCCGCCGAGTTCCGGGATATTGCGCATGTTGCCGGCATCGCGGTTGAAATAGGTGAAGGCACCCTGGATATGGCGGAGGCGGCCGATCGCGCCCGAGGAGAGCAGCGAGCGCACCTTCTGCCAGACCGGCGCGTAGGTGACCATATAGGCTTCGGTCACCAGCACCTTGTTGCGGTCGCGCGCGGCGATCAGGCTGTCGATCTCATCGGCCTTGAGCGCGATCGGCTTTTCACAGAGCACATGCTTGCCGGCATCGGCGGCCTTGATGGTCCATTCGACATGCTGCGAGGTCGGCAGCGGAATGTAGACGGCATCGATCTTGTCCGAAGCGAGCATCTCCTCGTAGGAGCCGAAAGCGTGCGGCACGGAGAAACGATCGGCCATCTCGCGGGCGCGGGCGAGATCGCGGCTGGCAACGGCAGTAACGACGCAATTTTCCGCGTCCTGAATGGCGGGGACGACGAGTTCACGACCGATCTTCGCGGTCGACAAAATTCCGAAGCGCAACATGATTTTTCCTCCTGAGACATGAGCCCGAACCCCGCAAGGCGGTGGTTCCGGCGAATCGAGCGAGATTTAAGAAACAGGGCGAGACCATCCGATCCACGCACCCCGGGGATAGCATCGGCGACTGTAGTCGGCTCGCGCAGCTGGCGCAATGCCGCCAGGACGCAGCGTCCATTCAATATATGAATAAAGAAATCGTTAGTGGTATTTCGTGGCTTCCGGCGATAACCTGCCGGCGCGCCCCTTCCCTCCGGCCCTTCCCGCGCCGGTATTTCACGCAAATCATCTGGAGAGCTGATATGGAAATGCGTAAGCTTGGACGAACTGACCTTTTGACCGCGCCGATCGTCTTCGGCGGCAATGTTTTCGGCTGGACGGCCGACGAGAAGACTTCTTATGCCCTGCTCGACGCCTTCTTCGATGCCGGCTTCAACACCATCGACACCGCCGACGTTTATTCTCGCTGGGTTCCGGGCAACAAGGGCGGCGATTCCGAGGAGATCATTGGCAAGTGGCTGAAGCAGGGCCGCGTCGCCCGCGACAAGGCCATCGTCATTACCAAGGTCGGCTCCGAGATGGGTCCGGACAAAAAGGGGCTGAAGGCGAATTACATCCTGCAGGCGGTCGAAGATTCGCTGAAGCGGCTGCAGACCGACTATATCGACCTCTATCTCTCGCACTGGCCCGATCCGGAAACGCCGCATGAGGAATCGCTCAGCGCCTATGCCAAGCTGAAAGAGCAAGGCAAGATCCGTCACCTCGGCTGCTCCAACCTCAATGCCGAGCAGTTGCAGGCCTCTTTCGACGCCGCCACCGAGGCCGGCCTGCCACGCTACGACGTGCTGCAGCCCGAATATAATCTTTACGACCGCGCAAGCTTCGAAGGTCCGCTAGCCGATCTCTGCGTCAAGGAAGACATCGGCGTCATCACCTATTTCAGCCTCGCCGCCGGCTTCCTTTCCGGCAAGTACCGCACCAAGGCGGACACCGAAGGCCGGGCGCGCGAAAACCGCGTGGCGAAATATCTCGACGACAAGGGTCTGAAAATCCTCGCCGCTCTCGACACCATCGCCAAGGACACCGGCGCCAAGCCGGCGGAAATCGCGCTCGCCTGGCTCCTGCGCAAGAAGGCTGTCACCGCGCCGATCGCCAGCGCCACCAGCCTCAGCCAGCTTGACGCGCTGATCAATTCGGCGAAGCTGACGCTTTCCGACGAAGCGATGAGCCTGCTCGACAAGGCTGGCGAATAAGTAAGCAAGGACCAACTGATGACGATGGTGATCCGCGATGCCAGGCCTGAAGACGAGGCGCGTTGGCGCGAGCTCTGGGCAGACTATCTCGCCTTCTACGGTGTCGGCATCGCACCTGATATCACCGACAAGACATGGCGCCGGGTCTTCGATCCGGCGTCCGCCATCTTCATGCGTGTGGCCGAGATCGACGGCGGCGTGAAGGGTTTCACGCTTTGCCTTACCCACGAAGGCACCTGGGTCAAGGCGTCGGACTGCTACCTCGAAGACCTTTTTGTCGATGAAACTGCGCGCGGACGCGGCGTCGGCCGGGCCTTGCTCGACGATCTCGTCAGCCTGTGCAAGGAGAAGGGCTGGGCGCGGCTCTATTGGCATACGGAAGAAAGCAATGCCACGGCCCGCAAACTCTACGACACCTATGTCGAGAGCGACGGCCACATCCGCTACCGGATCAACTTTTAAGGGGAATATCCGAAGTCTGAAAAGCCTTCGGCTGGGATCATGCTTGCCGAACGGCCAGTTTTGGAAAGCCTTCATAGAGGGCTGAATGATCGCCCTCCCAGTTTGCCATGCCGGGCTTCGTCAGCATGCCGCGCGGGCCGACATAGCTCTGGATGCTCCGTTGCGGCCGCTCGTGCCACTGGATGTTAAAGGCCCATAATTTCGGAAAGAAGCAGAGCGTGGCATAGGGCAGGTTGTCATGTATCCACCAGGCGAGCTTCCGCCAATCACCCTCTTCGTGGTGATTGTCGATCAGCCATGGCACGGCGATGCAGACTGCGGCGCCCATGCAGCCGTCGAGGTCGCGCATGTCCCAGATGTGATGAGCGGCGGTGTGCGCATTGGTCGAGCAATTCAGCCTGTTTTCGTTGCCGAACTTGTTGACGGTCGGGGAGCGGTAGCCGGAGCGAATATGCAATCGGCCGAAGGTTGATTCCAGCGGCTCCAGCAGCTCTTCGCAGAGCCTGCGGCCAGCGTCGATCGCCAGGTCGGGATCCTCCGGGATATTCGGAATGCGATAGAAATCGGCGATCTCGGAATGCAGGAAATCGCGGAAAAAGAAGTTCTTCGACAGCCTGACGCGGCCGAGATCCTCCAGCCCCTTCATCGATCCCGGTTTTTTCATCGCTCTCCCCCGATTCTTCGATCACGCGACAGCATTCCGCGTTTTCGCGCCGCGCACCACCCGTTTCGGGAACAATTCAGCGCATCTGCACTTCCTAGAAGGTCACATCGAGTGACTTTCCCGAAAATAAGGATGGAAACCATGGCCAAGACGCTGGAAGACCTGTTCTACGATACGTTGAAAGACATCTACTATGCCGAGCGGCAGATCCTGAAGGCTCTGCCGAAGATGGCGCGCGCCGCCCAATCCGCCGAGCTGAAGGCCGGCTTTGAAAAACACCTCGAGGAAACCGAGGGACAGGTCGAGCGCCTGCAGCAGATATTCGAGCTGATGGGCAAGCGTGCCCAGGGCAAGACCTGCGAGGCAATCCAGGGGATCATTGCCGAGGGCGAAGAGATCATCGACGAGTTCAAGGGCACGCCCGCTCTCGATGCCGGCCTCATCTCTTCCGCACAGGCCGTCGAGCACTATGAAATCGCCCGCTACGGCACGCTGAAGACCTGGGCTCAGACGCTGGGCCTGAAGGACGTGGTCGGCCTGCTCGACCAGACGCTGCAGCAGGAATCCAATGCCGACAAAACCCTCAGCAAGCTGGCAACCAGCGCTGCCAATCGCAAGGCGGCCGCTTAAGCCGCCGTATCGAAAGACGGCCGGAGACCCCGGCCGCTCTTCGGGTCATCAGGACGTATATTTGAAGAAGTCGATGAAAGCCCGCAATGCCGGTCGCATCTGGCGGCGGCTCGGGTAGTAGACGTAGGCGCCTGGATAGGGCGGGCACCAGTCCTCGAGCACGCGGATCAGCCGCCCCTCGGCCAGTTCCTGTTCAACGCGTATATTGAAGAGATACGCAAGCCCGACTCCGTTGAGCGCTCCTAGCATTGAAAGCCTGTCCTCCGTGACGATCAAGGGCCCATCTATGGCGACGATCAGCTCGCGGCCATCCTTTTCAAATTCCCAGCGATAGATCGCGCCATTGGTGAAGCGCCGCTTGATGCAGCGATGGTGAACAAGATCGCGGGGATGCAACGGTTTCGGATTCTTCTCGAAATAGGCCGGCGAGCCGGCGATGACGGTGCGGATATCCGGCGATATCTTTACCGCGATCATATCCGCCTCAAGACTCTCCTCCAGCCGGATGCCGGCGTCAAACCCTTCCCGAACGATATCGGTGAAGCCATCCTCGTTGGCAATCTCCAGCGCGATATCGGGATAGGTATTCAGGAAATCGCCGAGCCGTGGGGCAAGCAGCAGGTCGGAAGCGAAACGCGGCGCGGTGATGCGGAGCGTGCCGGCCGGTCGCCCACGCGCGGCGAGCGTATCTTCCAGCGCGATCTCGATCTCCTCCAGCGCGGGCGCCAGCCGCTCCAACAGCAGCTTTCCTTCCTCCGTCGGCGAGACGCTTCGGGTGGTTCGAGCCAGCAGCCGCACGCAAAGACTTTCCTCGAGGCTGGAGACCGCATGGCTGACAGCAGACGGCGCGATCGACAATTCCTTGCCGGCGGCGCGGAAGCTGCGATGGGCGGCGACGGCGGCAAGAACCGCCAATTGGGAAAGCTGGGTTCTGTTCATTGATCTAAATTATAGAACAGCCCATTTGAGTTTGCATGGATTTTCATCGGCTATCGGCAAGATTAGTTTCTACCTCGTCAGGCGGCCAGGAACGATCGCCATCGACCCGATTTCAGCTCAAAGGAGCACGACTATGAAAACCCGCAAACTCGGCAAGGACCTCACCGTTTCCGCAGTTGGCCTCGGCTGCATGGGCATGAGCTTCGCCTATGGCGCGACAGATGACGGCGAGTCCGTCAAAACGCTGCATCACGCCGTCGACCTCGGCGTCACCTTCTTCGACACTGCCGAGACGTACGGCCCCTTTATCAATGAGGAATTGCTCGGCCGGGCGTTGAAGCCTGTCCGCGATCGCGTCGTCATCGCGACCAAGTTCGGCTTCAAACTTGATCTCAGCAAATCCGGCCCGGCGTCGATGGTCGGCGTCGACAGCCGGCCGGAGCATGTGAAGGAGGTCGCGGAAGCGTCGCTGAAGCGGCTCGGCACAGATGTCATCGACCTGTTCTACCAGCATCGCGTCGATCCGAACGTGCCGATCGAAGAAACCGTCGGCGCCATGGCCGAACTGGTGAGGGAAGGCAAGGTGCGAGCGCTCGGCCTTTCGGAAGCGGGTGCTGCCACCATCAGACGTGCCCATGCCGTGCATCCGATTGCTGCCCTGCAGAGCGAATATTCGCTATGGAGCCGCGATCCCGAAGACGAGGTGCTTGCCACCTGCCGCGAGCTCGGCATCGGCTTCGTGCCGTACAGCCCGCTCGGTCGTGGCTTCCTGACGGGTGCGATCCGCAAGCCCGACGACCTTGCAGTCGACGATTTCCGGCGCAACCTGCCGCGTTTCCAGGGAGAAAACTTCGATGCGAACGCCGCGCTTGTCGCCAAGCTGGAAGCGCTCGCCAAGGAGAAGGGCGTGACCGCAGCGCAATTGGCGCTCGCCTGGGTGCTGCACCAGGGCGACGACATCGTGCCGATCCCCGGAGCCCGCAAGCTGCACCATCTTGAGCAGAATGCCGCCGCCGCCGATATCGCGCTTTCGTCCGCAGAAGTCGCCGAACTGAGCGGCATCATCCCGCTCGAAGCGGTCGCCGGCAAGCGCTATCCCGAAGCGTCGCTGGCGATGACCAACCGGTAAGCTCGGCTATCGCAAACGGTTCGCCATCGGCGCCGGCTTCTCGCTGGCGCCGATGGTCTTTTGTCAATCGCGCGGATCGAGGCGATCGCGCAGGCCGTCGCCGAAGAGGTTGAAGCCGAGCACGGTCACGAAAATCGCTGCACCCGGAAACCAGGCAAGCCATGTCGCCTGATCGATGAAGCTGATCGCGTCGCGCAGCATGTTGCCCCAGGTCGGCGTTGGCGGCTGCACGCCGAGACCCAGAAAC